>DATDOP010000387.1:0-7400 GCA_035293185.1 Dehalococcoidia bacterium
AGTGTCCGCTGCCGTTGCGCCGCGGCGGCACGTAACTCGATGCGTCCGGGCCGGCCCACACCGGCGGGATGAACTCCTCCTCGAATCCCACGACCTCCTGAACGCCGGCCGTCAGACGATCGCCGCGCTCACGCACGCGCACCTTCATCAGGACGATGCTGCCGGCCAGCCAGAGGTCGCTGGTCATCTCGTAGATGTCGGGCCAGACCGTCACTTCCAGTTCACCAGAGAGGTCCTGCACCTGCGCCGCGATGAAGCTGCGCCCGTCGCGCGTGGCCAACCGCCGCGTGGAGCCGACGATGCCCGCGATGATCAAGTCGCGTCCCTGCGCCGGCAGGTCTTGCAGCAGCTCGGGCGTGATCTCGTTGCACAGGGCCGTGACGTGTGGCGTCAGCTGCGGCGCGGCGTGCGTGAACGGATGCTCCGAAATCCAGACACCGAGCAGCTCTTTCTCCCAGGCCAGGAGCTCGCCGCGCGGCACCGGCGTGCTCTGCAGGTCCAGCCCGGCGAGCGGCGTCGCGACCTCGTCGCCGAACAGGTCGAACATCGTCGTCTGGCCCGTCTCCTTGAGCCTGTTGGCGCTCTGGGCGATGCCGAGGATGCGGTCGAGGTTGACCAGCATGGCTCCGCGGGCATCCGCCGTCCCGGCGATCGAGTCGAGGCAGCCAGTCTTGACCAGGCTCTCTAGCGCGCGCTTGTTGACGTTGTGCGTGTTGATCTGGCGGCAGAAGTCGTCCAGCGTCGCGAAGGCGCCGCCGGCCGTCTCACGTGACGCGAGGATCGACTCCGAGGCGCCGACGCCGACGTTTTTGATCATCGCGAGGCCGTAGCGAATCGCGACCTTGCCGTCCGGCATCTCCTCCAGCGCAAAGTTGACGTCGCTCTGGTTCACGTCCGGCTGCAGAACAGGGATCCCCAGACGCACGCACTCGCTGTATGCCTGCGCGATGCGCTCGAGGGTACCTGCCGGGTGGCTGTCGGCGCTCATTAGCACTGCCGTGAGGTACTCCTCCGGGTAGTTGGCTTTGAGCCAGGCCGTCTGGTAGGCGATGGTGCCGTAGGCATAAGAGTGCGCCTTGTTGAACGCGTAGCCGGCAAACGGCTCGATCAGCTCGAAGACGCGGTTGGCGTCCCCGTGCGAGTACCCCTTCTCCTGCGCGCCGGACATGAACCGATCGCGCTCGGCCTGCATGACGGCGGCGATCTTCTTGCCCATCGCCTTGCGCATGATGTCGGCTGCGCCTAGCGAATAGCCCGCGAACTTCTGGGCGATCTTGAGCACCTGGTCTTGGTAGACGATGACCCCGTACGTGGAATCGAGGATGTCTGCCAGGTCGTCGTGCGGATAGCTGATCTGCTCGATGCCGTGTTTGGCGCGGCAGAACGTGCCGATGTGCTGCATCGGCCCCGGGCGATAGAGCGCCACAAGCGCAGCCAGGTCGTCGACGCTCGTGGGCTTCAGTTCGAGCATCGCGCGGCGCATACCGGCCGATTCCAGCTGGAAGACGCCGAAGGTCTCGCCACCGCCCAGCATCTTGAACGTCTTCTCGTCGCCGTCAGGCAGGTTCTCCAGGTCAACGGTGACCCCGTGACGCTCTGTGATCAGGTCGACAGCTCGCTGCAGGATCGTCAGGTTGGATAGCCCGAGCAGGTCCATCTTGACCAGCCCGATCGCCGCGACCGGCTCCATCGCGTACTGAGTCGTGGGCATCGCCTGCGCGTCGCCGCGGGCAGGACGGGCCAGCGGCAGATGCTCCACCAGCGGCTCGGCGCTGATCACGACACCGGCAGCGTGAGTGCTGGCGTTGCGCGCCACACCTTCGAGCCGCCGCGCCTGGTCAACCAGGCCCCGCACCTGGGAGTCTGCATCGTAGACGGCGCGCAGCTCAGCGTTTTCGTTGAGCGCACGGTCCAGCGTCATGTGAATGGCGTTCGGGATCAGTCGCGCCACGCGGTCGGTGTCCGCATAGCTCATCCCCAGCGCGCGGCCGACGTCTCGCACGGCAGCCTTGGCACCAAGAGTACCGAAGGTGATGATCTGCGCCACGCGGTCGGTGCCGTAGCGGTTGGCCACAAAGCGCAGCACCTCGTCGCGGCGGTCATCCGGGAAGTCGAAGTCCACGTCCGGCGCTTCGGGGCGTTCCAGGTTGAGGAAACGCTCGAAGACCAGGTTCGCCTTCAACGGGTCGATGTCCGTGACGCCGAGACAGTAGAGGATCAGGCTGGCGGCGGCGCTGCCGCGCACGCCCATGCGCATGGCCTGAGACCGCGCGAACATGCCGATTTCGCGCACGATGTGGATGTAGTTCGTGAAGCCGGTCTGGCGGACGACATCGATCTCGTAGCGCAGGCGGTCCTCTGCCGAAGCGCCGGCGTGAGGCATCCGGCGTCGCAGGCCCTCCCAGCACAGCTGCTCCAGATACTCCTGCGATGTGACACCTTCGGGCAGGACCGGCTCCGGCAGGTGCAGCCGGCCAAACTCCAGCTCGAGGTCGCACTGCTCGGCGATCTTCCAGGTGTTGTCGACAGCTTCCGGCAGCTCGGAGAAGGCGGCACGCATTTCCTCCTCGGAGCGGACGTACAGCGCGCCGAGCATCTTCATGCGCTTCTCGTCCTGCACCGTCGAGTTCGTGCCGATGCATAGCAGCACGTCGTGGCTGTCGTGGTCCTCGGGCGAGAGGTAATGCGAGTCGTTCGTCGCCACCAGCGGCAGGTCCAGCTCCCGGGACAGCTCGACGATTGCGCGCTTGGCGGGCGTGAACTCCGGCAGTTCCGTGGTGTCCTGCACTTCGAGGTAGTAGCCGTCGAAGACGTTGCGGTACCAGTTGATCGTCGCCTTCGCTTCGTCCATGCGACCGTCCTGGATGAGACGGTGCAGCTCCCCGGACGGGCAGCCTGAGAGCACGATGATGCCCTCGCCGTGCTGCTCCAATAGCTCGCGGTCCATGCGCGGCCGGTAGTAATAGCCCTCCAGGTGTGAACTCGTGACGAGCTTGAGCAGGTTACGGTAGCCCGTCTTGTTGCGCGCCAGCATGGTCAAGTGATACGGCTGGTTATCACCCGCCTCGCGCGAGAGACGAGAACCAGGCGCCACATATGCCTCGACCCCGAGGATCGGTTTGATGCCCCGCGAACGCGCCTCGCGGTAGAAGTCGATGGCGCCGTAGAGGTTGCCGTGGTCCGTCATGGCGACGGCCTGCTGACCCATTTCCTGGACGCGATCCATCAGCTGCGGGATTCGCGTCAGGCCGTCTAGCAGCGAGTACTCGGTGTGAAGGTGGAGGTGAGTGAACATATCGCGGGATCAACCTGATTATAGTCCGTAGGACCCCCGTCCGAGTCTGAGCTTATGTTATCGTGGACTGGCAAATCGAGCCCTCTCATGACCGGTTTTAGACTCTCGCCCAGCACCCGCCGCTTCCTTCTCTGGACCGCCAGAGTTGCGTTGCTGGCCTATCTCGTCCAGATCATCGCGGTCGACCACTGGCACAGACACCCAGGCGACGTCTTTGGAGTGGAGGGCAGTTCGGCGCACGTCGCGCATTGCCACGGCAGCGGCGACTGCTCTGACGGCGGGACGCTCTCGAGCCCGGGGCTTTCGGAGAGTGCGACCCTGCCGCTGCCACCATCGCCCATGTCTGCGATTGCACCGGATCGCAATCACACGCCCGGCGCAGCCTACTCTGAGACGCTCCTCCAACCGCCGAGAGCGGCCTGGCGGGCAGGCTCCGTTCTTTCCTGAGAACGCCACGGCAGAGCTTCGCCCGCTGCCCGAATCGTCGCTCTTCGATCACGGGAGGTATTCATTGCGTACGAAGCTCTTATTTCTGACGGCGGTGTTCGCCGCCTTCGGCGCCGTCGCGGTTGTGGGTGTAGTCTCCGCCCACTCTCGTCCGATCCGTTTCGAGCCGTCGCCGGGCCAGGTGCTCACGGCCGCTCCGCCGTCAGTGTCTGGCTGGTTCACCGCCGAACTGCGCCGCGACCCCAACTGGACGTTCCTGCACGTTACGGACGCCCAGGGTAACCGGGTAGACGCCGGCGAGACCCAGTTCAGCACGGACCGCCGGCAGTTGACGGTGACGCTGAAGAGTGGCCTAGCCAACGGCAGGTATCAGGTCACCTGGCGCGGCTTCGATGACGAAGACGGCGCCATCTTTGGCGATTGCTACGTCTTCTACGTTGGCCAGGTTGCCGCCGATCAGGGCTTTCAGGACTTCCAGCGCATCGACGGCGGTGGTACGCGCGAGTGCGCCCGCATCGACGTCGAGGCGGCCGGCGGCACGCCGGTGGCCGGCGGCACGCCTCAGGGGACGGCCACGTCCGGCACTGAAGGCGACGGCCACGTTGATGGAGCCGGCGAAGCGGTGGACGACGACTCCAGCGGCGTGCCGGCGTGGACCATCGTGCTGGCCGCGGTCGCCGGCATCGTGGCGGGTGGCGCCGGAGTGAAGCTACTGGGCAACCGTGGGTAAGGTCGTAAAGGTGAGGTGGCTGCTCTTGGCAATGATCCTGGCAGCGGCCACCTACCTGGCTGCCCGTCCTGAACAACCCGCAGAGGCCCACGCGCTGCTCGTGCGCGCCGACCCGCCGGTCAACTCGCAGCTGCGCGAGCCGCCTACGGTCCTGACGCTGTACTTCAGCGAGGCGCTGGAGCGCTCGTTCAGCTCGGTGCAGGTGACCGATCAGGATGGCAACCGCGTCGACGACCGCGTGGAGTTCGACGACGCGGACGAAGCGCTGATGCGCGTGTATCTGAAGCAAGTCTCGCCGGGCTATATCACCGTCAGGTGGCAGGACGTCTCCAAGGTGGACGGGCACCGGATCTCCGGTTCCTACCCGATCAGCATCCTCAACCCGGACGGCAGCGTCGCGGCCACTCCTCCCGATCCCACCAGCAGGAGTGCAGGCGAGAGCCCCGATCCCCTGCGTGTCGTTTCGAAGGCGCTGCTGCTGATCGCCGGCAGCGTGCTGGTGGGTGGCGCCGCGTTCCTCGCGCTGGTTTCGCCCGGCGCCGGACGGCCGGAGACGCGCATCGAATTCGAGCATAAGGCCTGGCTGATAGTGGGAGCCGCGCTGATCGTCCTGGCAGTTGCCGGAGTCGCCGATCTGCTGCTGCAGGCGGACGAAATCAACGCGGGCGTCTCCAACGTGCTGGACACGCGCTGGGGCGAGCGCTGGCTGATCCGGCACGCGGCGCTGATCCTGCCGGCACTCGCGCTGCTCTTCGCCTGGAACAGCCCGCGACCGAAGCGAGCGCTGGCGTTTGTCACGTTGGCCGGCGGCATCGTCTATCTGGTCAGCGCCGCCAGCGTGAGTCACGCCGCGGCCGGCGGCGGCGCCTTCTGGGCGACGCTTTCAGACTTTGTCCACCTGCTCGCGGCCTCGGTCTGGATCGGCATGCTGGCGCTGCTCGTCGTCTTCTTCCACTGGGCGCGCGGTGCATACAAGGACGGCGAGCGCTACCTCGTGCTCGCCTCGGCCTTGCGGCGCTTCTCGTTGATCGCCGTTGTCAGCGTCGCGCTGCTGCTGTTCACCGGCGTCGTGAACTCGTTGGTCGAGCTGGGCAGCGTTGCCGACCTGCTGGACACCGTCTACGGGCAAGCCTTACTTGCCAAGCTGCTTTTGCTGATCCCGCTGCTCTCTATCGGTGCGCGCAACGCCTATCTGCTGCGCCCGCAGTTGGTCCAGGAGGCCGGCGAGCGACAGATCAAGAGCCGTCAGGAGCTGCTCGCGGAGACCGAGGCCGACCTGAACACGACGATGCGCTGGGAGTTCGGCGTCGCGTTGGCAGTGCTCGCGGTGGTGGGCCTCCTGGTGCAGATCACGCCGACGCGCGGCCGCATCCAGGACGCCGGTGCAGGCGGCGAAGCCTACGTTCGAACGGCTGAAGCCGAAGGGCTGTTCGTGACGCTGCGCGTCGACCCCAACCAGCCCGGCGTGAACACGTTTGAGGTCTACCTGGCGGGCGACACCCAGACGGTCGAGAGCCTGCGCCTGGAGTTCACGCAGCCCGGCGGCTTCGGGTCGATCTCGCGACTCCCCCTGGATGCGAGCAACCCGCCGACCTTCTATCTGGGACAGGGCCCGTACCTGACCGAGCCCGGCAAGTGGACGATGACGCTGAACATCCGCCGCAGCGCCGGCTTCGACCTGCGCCTGGACTTCCATGATGACGTAGAAAGCACCACGCCCGTCGCATCCGGTGCCCGCCTGGGCGGGGCGTACGACTCGCCGCTCAAGTTCACGGCGGCGGCGATCGCGTTACTCGCTGTTTCGGCTGCCGGGACGGGAATCCTCCTGTTCGGCAGCCTACCGAGACCCGGATACCCGGACGGTTACCTGGCCTGGATTGCCGAGGAGCTATCTTATCGGGCGCCGGTCATGCGCTTGCGGCCGCTGGTCTCGCTCGGAGTCCTGGTAGCCTTCGGCATTGCGCTGGGGATCATCGTCGGACGCCACTTCGACAAGCCGCTCTCCCCGGATCAAGCCTCCGAGGGCAATCCCGTGCCTTCAACGCCGGAGTCGATCGAGCGCGGGCGCCTGCTCTTCACGAACAACTGCATTCAATGTCACGGCGAGACGGGCCGCGGCGACGGGCCGCTGGCAGCCTCGCTGCCGATCCCTCCAGCCAACCTCTACGACCACATACCGTTTCACCCGGATCAGTTCTTCTTCGGCGTCATGACCAAGGGTCTCAGCGGCGTCATGCCCTCTTTCGAGACCGCGATCAGCGAGGAAGACCGTTGGAACATCCTCAATTACCTGCGCTCGCAGTTCGGCGATCCGAACCCGGCGACGCGCTAGACACGTGCTACGATGAGGCTGTGAACGACCTCTACGATCGCGTCGATAAGGCGTTGGATGGCATCCGCCCTTACATTCACTCTCACGCCGGCGATGTAAACATCGTCGACGTCAGCAACGAAGGCGTCGTCAAGCTGCAGATGGTCGGCACCTGTCATGGCTGCCCGATGAGCATGCTCACGTTGCGCCTCGGCATTGAGCGCATCTTGATGGAAAAGGTCGAAGGCATCACCTCGGTCGTTTCGATTCGTCCCGACGAGTTGGACTTCGACGAACCCGAGGCGGACGACGACGGAGTCTTCTGACCCACCCGGCGCCCCCGACGACAAAGGCGCCCGCCAGGATCCCCCACAACGTCACTCGCTAGCCGAAGAGATCGTCGAAGAGATCGAGCAGCTGCCCGGTGAGGTAGCCCACGCGGCCGAGCACGTCCTCGAAGAGATCGAGGAACTCGAGCACGAGGTGGCGGAGGTCGCGGAGCACGTCCTCGAGGAGATCGAGGAGAGCCGCGTCGGACGTTGGGCGGTAAACGCCTACCTCTGGCTGATGGCCAGGGCGCCGAAATCGACGCGCGGACGGATCGTCTTCGGCGTTTG
>DATDOP010000388.1:0-5655 GCA_035293185.1 Dehalococcoidia bacterium
CCCTATGCCCTATGCCCTATGCCCGTATCTACTCGTACTCCAAATCCCCGTCAATCATCGACCGCGAAATAATCACCCGCTGGATCTGGCTCGTCCCCTCCACGATCATCAGCTGCCGCGCGTCGCGATAGTGCCGCTCCAGCGGGTGGTCCTTCATGTACCCTTGCGCGCCCATCACCTGCAGCGCGTCCGAAGACACCTTCACCGCCGTCTCCGTCGCCAGCGTCTTGCCGAACGACAGGTACGCCGCGTCCTTCTTCGTGATCCGCCCCTGGTCCACCAGCCACGCCGCCTTGTACACCGCCAGGCGCGCCGCCTCAATCCCCAGCGCCATCTCCGCGAACATGAACTGGATCGCCTGCAGGTCCACCAGCGGCCCGCCGAACGCCTTGCGCTCCCGCGCGTACTTCAGCGCGTAGCTCATCGCGCCCTGCGCCAGCCCCAGGCCCCGCGCGCCCACCAGCGGCCGCACCGAGTTCAGCCCCAGCATCGCCGCGTTGAACCCCTTGTTCTCCACGCCGCCCAGCAGGTTCTCCGCCGGCACGCGCGCGTTCTCGAAGCGGTAGTGCGCCGTCGGCACCCCCTTCACGCCCATCTTGCGGTCGTACTTGATGATCGAAAACCCCGGCACGTCGCGCGGCACGATGAACCCGGACACGCCCCTCGACCCCGCTCCCGCATCCGTCTTCGCGAACGCCACCACGAAGTCTGAGACGCCGGACGCGTAGCTCTTGGTGCCGTTGAGGACGTAGTGGTCGCCGTCGCGCACCGCCGTCGTCTGGATGTTCGCCGCGTCCGAGCCCGCCGTCGGCTCCGTCAGCAGGAACGATGCCTTCAGCTCCCCCTTCGCGATCGGCGGCAGCCACCTGCGCTTCTGCTCCTCCGTCCCCGCGATCAGGATCGGCCGCGTCGAAAGCGCCGCCAGCAGCAGGATCAGCCCCGACGAGCAGCAGTACTTCGCCACCTCCTCAATCGCCAGCGACAGCGCCAGCGTGCCTTCGCCGCTGCCGCCGTACTCCTTCGGAAACGCCAGCCCCAACAGCCCGGCGTCGCGAAACGCCGCGAACACGTCGTCCGGGTACTTCTCCTCCTCGTCGATCGCCGCCGCCCGCGGCGCCACCACCTCGCGCGCCACCCGTCGCGCCGTCGCCTGTACGCGCTTGTGCGCCTCGCTCAGCTCGAAGTCCATCTCGTTTGCCCCCTTGCCACCTCGAAACCTGACCTCCGCAAGGCCCGATCTTCCGGCGTGTCGCTGGCAAGCCTAAGTCGCGAAGCGATTGTGGAAAAGCCGGCTACAGCCCTTCATGTCGCGTACGACCCAGAAGTTTGACGTTTGCGTTAATGATAGGTACAGTGCAAATCATGGCAGATGCCCGCAAACCAGACGCGGATGAGCCTTACCTGCAGATCGGCGAGGTTGCAGATCGCACCAGCGTAACCCAGCGCACCCTGCGCTTCTACGAGGAGCGCGGCCTCCTCAAACCGCCCACCCGCATGGACGGCGGCTTCCGCCTCTACTCCGAAGACGACGTCGGCCGCGTCGAGCAGATCAAGCGCATGCAGAGCCTCCTCGGCCTCACGCTCGCTGAGATCAAGGACATGGTCGAAGCCGAAGAGGTGCGCGGCGAGCTCGACGCCACCTTCCGCCCGGACCGCTCCGTCGAAGAGCGCATCCAGCGCGTCGGCCGCCGCATCGAAGTCACGCAGCGCCAGTTCGATATCATCGCCTCCAAGCTCACAGCCATGCAGGAGATGCGCCAAGACCTCGAAGCCAAGCTCGAGCGTTGGCGCACCGTCGTCGCCGACCTCGAGAAGGAACGCGCCGGCGCCAAAGCCGCCACCTAGAGCCAATCAGGCAAAGAGAAATCCGCCTTCGCAGCCGTTTTCCCTGGACGTGGACCAGTCTAAGTGTGACTTAGCGATTCAATCTGGGATTGGACTATAGCTGGTATCTCGCTCGGCAGATCGGGAATCTCAGCTTGTGCGGCGGGGAGTGACTCTGCGGCTTTGTCGATGAGAGCCATGACGATCTCCAGCGCTCGCCGCCGGTTCATGCCCCAGGAAACAGCCTCATTCACTATCCGCTCGGTCGTCACACGCCTTATGCGATGCACGTTGTCGATGTACATCGCAAGGTCGTCAATATCGTAGTAAAGCGTCGACATTATGTCATATAGCGGCGCCAGGTGGATAAGACCGGTAGGCTCATGAATCAAGGAGAAGTTCTTGGCATGCGCGTCGCCATTGCCCAGGAGCACATTCAGGGTTACCGCACGCAAGAGAGCTTCCATCGATTCTAGAGGGCCCATTGACTGGAGAATGCCGGCAAGCCGTTTCAGCGATGGACCTCCGTCCTCCTGATATTTTTGAGCCGGAAGTACAGCAGTAGCCTGGCAGAAGTCCTCTTGGTGCAATCGCTCCACGCTGCCATCTGGATGAACCAGCCGATCGTAGCGCTCTACAACTATGAGCTTGCGGCCGGCCACAACTGTTGTCTCAACCTGGGCCACAGCCAGACCAAGTTTCTTGGCCAGGCGCATGCCAAAGGCCTCGTTCTCCACAGTTGACGGATATTGCCTGATCTCGGGCTTGAGGATGTGAGTGGAAGGCGTCCCGTCCACCGGCTGACCCCAAGAACCATCCAGCATTCGAGTGAGCAGTAGCTTCTCCTGGACGCCCGCGAGGGAGATCCGAACCTGTCCGCCTGCACCAAGGGGAGCATTTCGCAGATTCGTCACCAGATCGGCTAGTTCCGGGTCGGTTAAGTGCCTTGCCGTAAGAGTGGTCGAGAGCGGTGGGGCATTGGCATCAGCTGGCTGAATTACGATTGCCCCGGCGCAATCACGTCCCAACGCTTCGATGAGCCGATAGGTATCGTCTTTCTTGATCCCGAAGTCTCTGGCAATAATTTCTCGCGGCTGGCCCTCAGGCAGCAGGCCGTCGATGAAGGCTTGGACCGGGATGTGGGTGTATCTCTCGATCCTCAGTGGAAGAGACAACGAGAGTACTGGTGTCCCAAGCTCATAGCGATTGAAAGCGTCCTCGGTGTACTCGAGCCTCAGCCTTCCCCGATGACGCGTAATTACCGCGACCTGGACTCCATAAAGCCAGATAACGAGTTGATCGGCCAATTACCAGTCTGTCTTTTCCAGGGTCATACGGACGCTGAGTTGCCGGAGCACACGCAGGAGTCGCGTCAATTGCTCAGTTTCGTGTCCCTGTTCCAGATTCGACAGGTAGGAGCGATGGATACCCACTCGCTCTGCCAGCTCTGCCTGTGATAGGCCGGCCTCTTGCCGGAAATGGCGAATGGCTGCTCCAATAGAATGAGCAGAGTAGACCCGAAACAGATTCTTTCTTAATCGCGGTGCATCGTGTGTCTCCATTTGTCGACATTGTATCATGTCTTGATTTCAAGACACAACTAGTATGTCTTAATTTCCAGACATTTTCACTCCGTCTTGATTTTAAGACATACTAACGGAATAGAGCACGTGACTGCCGGTGCGTCCCTGAAGGTTGGCCCGGCGCTACGCGTGCTCCTTCGCCGCCGCGTCGATCACCTTCTTCGCCACGTGGTCCGGCACCTCTTCGTAGTGGTCGAACTTGATCTCGAAGGTCGCCCGCCCCTGCGTCAGCGATCGCAGATCAGTCGCGTAGTGCTGCATCTCGGCCAGCGGCGCCTGCGCGTCGATCACCGTGACCTTCTCCTCCGGCGAGATCCCCAGCACGCGCGCCCGCTTGCCGTTCAGGTCCGACACCAGGTCGCCCGTGTAGGCCTCCGGCGTCCGTACCCGTACGCTGACGATCGGCTCCAGCAGCACCGGGTGCGCCTTTTGCGCGCCGGCCTTCAACGCCTGCGAGCCCGCCAGCTTGAACGCCATCTCCGACGAGTCCACCGGGTGCTCCTTGCCGTCCACCAGGCTGACGCGCACGTCCACCAGCGGGTTGTGCGTCAGCACGCCCTCCAGCATCGCCTCGTGCACGCCGTTCTCCACCGCCGGCACGTACTGCCGCGGCACGGAACCGCCCACCGTCTTGTTCACGAACTCGAAGCCGGAACCGCGGTCCAGCGGCTCAATGCTCAGCGTCACCTTCGCGTACTGCCCGTGACCGCCGGTTTGCTTCTTGTGCGTAAACTCTGACGACGTCGCCGCCGTCAACGTCTCCTTGTACGGCACCCGCGGCGTCTGGTAGACGATGTCGGCGCCGAACTTGCGCCTCATCTTCTCGCAGGCGATCTCCACGTGAGACTCGCCCAGGCCCGACAGGATCGTCTCCCCCGTGTCCGGGTCGCGGTGCACCTTCAGGATCGGGTCCTCTTCCGCGATGCGCGCCAGCGCCGAGCTCATCTTCTCCGTGTCCGCCTTCGACTTCGGGAAGACGGCCACGCTGAACACCGGCTCCGGGAACTTGATCGGCGGCAGCTTCAGCGGCGATTCCTTGCTGGTCAGCGTGTCCGACGTCAGCGTATCGCCCAGCTTCGCCACCGCGCCGATGTCCCCCGCGACGAGCTGTGCCGCCGGCTCGTGCGCCTTGCCGCGCACCACGAATAGCTGGCCCACGCGCTCGTCCGCGTTGCGGTTCGCGTTCCAGGCGTGCGAGTCCGCCTTCAACGTCCCGGAGAACACCCTCAGGAACGTCAGCTTGCCCACGTAAGGGTCGGCCGTCGTCTTGAACACCTGCGCTGCTAGCGGGCCCTTGGGGTCCGCCTTCAGGTCCTTGCCGTCCTCCGTCTTCACCGTCACGTCCGCCGGCGATGGGAAGTAGCCGCACACCGCGTCCAGGAAGTGCGACACCCCAATCGTCTTCGTCGAAGACGCCGCGAACACCGGTACCAGGTCGCCCGACCTGATACCGATCGCCAGCCCCTTGTGCAGCTCCTCTGCCGTCAGCTCGCCGTTCTCCAGGAAGGACTCCAGCAGGTCTTCGTCGTTCTCGGCCACCGTCTCCATCAGCTGGCCGCGCAGCGTCTCGATCTCGCCCGCCATGCCCGCCGGTACGTCCGCCTCCGTGCCTTTCTCGCCCATGTACGCCTTCATCTCAACCAGGTCCACCACGCCCGCGAACGCGTCCTGCGCCCCGATCGGCAGGAACAGCGGCACGCAGCGCCGGCTCATCTCCGCCTGCACCTGGCGCAGCGCCGCCGAAAAGTCCGCGTTCTCACGGTCCATCCGGTTGATCAGCACCGCCCGCGGCTTGCCGTGAGAGATGTCCCACGCCAGCTCGGAGCCCACCTGCACGCCGGAAACCGCGCAGACCACCAGCACCGCCATGTCGGCCGCCGCGATCGCCCCGTACGCATCGCCGATGAAGTCGGCGTACCCCGGCGAGTCGATCAGGTTCAGCTTGTACCCCTGCCACTCCGTCGGCAGCAACGATGCGTTGATGCTGACCTTGCGCTTCACCTCGTCCGGGTCGAAGTCCGACGCCGTCGTCCCCTCCTCGACCTTGCCCAGGCGGTTGATCGCCCCGCTAACAAAAAGAGCGGCCTCGGCAAAAGAAGTCTTGCCGGTGCCGCCGTGTCCCAGGAGGACGAGGTTACGGATCTTTTCTGTAGGGTAGTCCTTCATACGAAAACGAACCTCTCAGCAGCCGTTTTTGCGAGTTAGCCCCGATTCTAGACCTCGCCCCCAACCCCGGCAACTCGCCTGC
>DATDOP010000389.1:0-6691 GCA_035293185.1 Dehalococcoidia bacterium
GGGCCGTGGCAACCTCTTGCCCAAGCCGGACTAATCGGACAGAGCGAGACGGCGGATCCCGGGTCGCAGACATATGCGAGGTCAGAAATGGTTAAGACTCTATCGATTGCCGAAGACCGCTCTCACGAAGACAGTCCAGCCCCGAGAGGAATGGAGCTGGAGGCAATCGGCGTTAGCCGAGAGCTCAAGAGCGGCAAAGCGCTCCTCAACGACATCAGTTTCTCAATCGAGCCCGGAGAGCTGGTCGCCATCGTGGGCGGTAGCGGCGCGGGCAAGACCACGCTCCTGAACGCGCTTGCCGGCGTCGCACCGCCAACCAGCGGTCACGTGCGCTACGACGGCCGCGACTACTACGAGAACATCGACGAGTTCCGCCACGCTCTGGGCTACGTCCCCCAAGACGACATCATTCATCGCGACTTGCCGCTCGAAACCACGCTGCGCTATTCCGCTCATCTGCGGCTGCCGGCGGACTCCTCCCCAACCGAGAAGGAGATGGCGGTCCAGGAGGCCCTGAATGTTCTCGGCTTAGCCGAACGTTCTGCCCTGCCGGTAAAGGCCTTGAGTGGTGGCCAGCGTAAGCGAGCCAGTATTGGCGTCGAGCTTCTGACCCGCCCGCGGATTTTCTTCCTGGATGAGCCGACTTCGGGCCTAGATCCGGCGATGTCCGCCGAGCTGATGCGCCTGCTGCGCCGGCTTGCTGACGACGGCTGCACCATCGTTCTCACTACTCACGTCACCCAGGACATCGGCGTCTGTGACAAGGTCATTGTCCTTGCGCGCGATGGCCACCTGGCCTTCCACGGGCCGCCGCAGCGCGCCCTCGAATACTTCGATGCCGCCGCCTTTGACGAGATCTACGTGCGCGTCGCCGAGGATGAGCCGAGCACTTGGAGCGGGCGGTTTCGCTCCTCCACCGACTTCCGAGGGCCAGGCCCTGGATCGGCGCCGGCCTGGGCGGTGGCGGACGAGCGCGGACAGAAAGCGGTTGGCTCATTCCGCCAATGGCTCCTTTTGACGCGTCGCAACTTCGACATGCTCTGGCGAAGCCCGCTGACCCTCGCAATCCTTCTCGGCTCGCCCCTCATGGTCATCCTCATGTTCGCGATGCTGTTTAAGGGCGGCGCCTTCGACAACGAGAATCCGAGCCCGAGTGCGACGATTATGATCCTCTTCTGGGTAGCATTTGGCGCGTTCTTCTTTGGCCTCACCTACGGCCTGCTGCAAATCTGCACCGAGTTCCCGATCTTCTTCCGCGAGCGCCTCGTAAATGTGCGCATCCTGCCCTACGTCGCGTCGAAAGTGGCTGTCCTGGGACCCGTGCTCATCTTCATCTGTATTCTCATGTTGGGAGTGCTCAAGGTCTCTGATCGCCTGCCGGCGCTTGGATTTGAGATCTACGCCGAGATGTCCGTGACGTTGATCCTCAGCGCCTTTGCAGCCCTGGCCCTGGGCCTCCTCATGTCGGCGCTTGTGTCCAACCCGGAGCAGGCGACGATCGCACTGCCGATGCTCTGCTTTCCCCAGGTCCTCTTCTCGGGAGCCATCCTGCCGGTTCCGATCATGGCGTTCCTCGGCAAGACGATGAGCGCCCTCATGTCAGACCGCTGGTCGTTTGAGTCACTGGGCCACAGCGTCGGTCTCAACGCGCTTTTCGCGAACGGCGCTTCGCCCCTTGGGCCGCCGCTACTTGCCCAGTACGGCGATAGCTTCTCCCGCCCAGTTATCGAAACCTGGCTAATCATGATCGTCTTCACCGTCGTCTTTCTCGCGAGCACTTGCATCGTGCTTAAGAGAAAGAGCAGCGCGCAGGCAAGCTGACCAGGAGGTGCAGCTGACGGACAACCGAGCGCGGCGTGGGCATGTCGAACAACGAGCAAAGACCAAATCAACTTGAAAGCGAGTACTTCAATGACGACGAACCAAATTAACGCTAACCAGGCCCTCTGGGAGAAGGGCGACTTCACCCGCATAGCGGAGAGCATGCGCGAGAGCGGCGAAGCGCTGGTGCAGAGCCTTGGCATCACGAAGGGGCTTCTGGTCCTCGATCTCGGCTCTGGAGACGGGACGACTGCCTTCCCCGAGGCGCGGCTCGGCGCGGATGTCTTGGGGGTTGACATCGCGAGGAATCTCGTCGAGGCCGGCAACAAGCGCGCCGGGGCGATGGGCATCACGAATTGCAGGTTCCAGCAAGGCGACGCGACAGACTTGCGCGAACTCCGAGACGATTCCTTCGACCTCGTTGTGAGCATCTTCGGTGCCATGTTCGCGCCCAAGCCGTTGGACGTGGCCAGGGAGATGGTGCGGGTGACCCGGCCGGGAGGCCGCATTGTGATGGGAAACTGGATTCCTAATGACCCGACGCTGGTCGCGCAGATCCTGAGGATCAGCTCCGCCTACTCGCCACCACCGCCGGAAGGCACCATCAGCCCCATGACGTGGGGCGTCGAAAGCAACGTGGTCGAGCGCTTTGGCGCCGCCGGGATCTCGAAGGAGCAGATCTCCTGCGTGCGAGACACGTACACGTTCAACTACTCCGGCTCGCCCTCCGACTTCGTCGCGGCCTTCCGGGCGTACTACGGCCCCACGATGAATGCGTTCGAGGCTGCTGAAAAGAACGGTCGGGCAGCCGAGTTGCAGAAGGAGCTGGAAGATCTGTTCCACGAGCAGAACAGGAGCCCAAGGCCGGACAGAACCTCCATTCCTGCCACCTTCTTGCGGGTCACCGTATCGCTCTAGAACAGGGCGGATTCAACGAAGCCGCAAGAGGCTCGCCGCCGACGCCCCGGCTTGAGGCGTCGGCAGCGAGCTCTCAAATGGGAGATGCAGATGACAGACACAGAGCGCGGAGTGCAGCCAGCGAAGGTCGACCGAGAGCAACTACGCCAGCAAATCCAGGCCAAGTACACGGACGTGGCGCTTGAGCCGGAGCAGGGCTTTCACTTCCACACCGGCCGGCCGCTGGCGGCAATGCTCGGTTATTCAGATGCCGACGTAGACGCACTGCCCGCGTCAACCGTCGAATCCTTTGCCGGCACCGGTAACCCATTCTCGTTGGGCGCCTTGCGTCCGGGCGAAGCGGTCCTCGACATCGGTTGCGGCGCCGGCTTCGACACGCTGATCGCCGCCCGCCACGTCGGCCCCACCGGCAGCGTCATCGCGATCGACATGACCGAAGCGATGCTCGAGAAGACGCGGGCGGGAGCTGCCCCTCTCGACCTCCGGAACGTCGAGGCACGCCTCGGCTATGCCGAGACCCTCCCGGTCGGGGACGCGTCCATCGACGTCGTTATCAGCAACGGCGTCATCAACCTTACGCCCGACAAGGTCCAGGCGATGCGCGAGGTCTGGCGCGTCCTCAGGCCGGGCGGCCGCTTTCAGATCGCCGACATCATCGTCCACAAGGAGGTCCCTCAGGATGCCAAGGACGACCTCGACCTGTGGTCTGGCTGAATAGCCGGGGCTCTGCTGTACGCAGAGTGGAGATGGGTGATCGAGCACGTTGGTTTCCAGGACGTCCGCTGGGGCGCGGAAATCGACGTGTTCTCAGGTTCCAAGCACGAATCAGACGCCGCGGAATTCGAGACCCGCGGGGTCACGTTTAGCGCGGTCAAGCGCTAGGAAGGCAATCAACATGGCAACGATCGATGAACTTCTCAAAAAGGGTGTTTTCGTCGAGACTGCAAAGGCCGATTTCAACAAGCTCTTCGCGACGTTCGTAGGCAGTTCCTGATGGCCGCCGCCGGTCTTCCGGGCCTGGCCCGCCAGGCGCTGACGCTGGAAAGCGAGGTCGTACTCGACCTCACGCGGACAGCGGAGCTTCTGGGCCACTGTCCTCCTGCGGTCGCCGTCCTCGCTTCGCTACGCCAGGAGCTGGTGGGCACACCTGAAGCCTTGGATGCCGCGCTGCAGAAACTGGGAGAGGCCCGGCGCATCCGGGACAACGCAACGGCGTGCCGGCCTGCCGGACGAGGGCGCCGCGGCGGTAGAAGCCCTGGCTTCTCTCAGCGGCCGACTGACGCAGACGGCTTTGACTTGCGCCGCGCTGCACGCCGTTGCGCATCGCGCCTATGCCAGCGCGGGTGACGGCAATCTCGCGGATCTTGCCGAATCGCACATGCTGTCCTACCTGACGGCGGCAGCGGCAATCGGTGAGGTCCTGTCTGAAGTAGCCGTGTGGGAGTTGGAGCAAGCCGGGCTGGAATGCAATTGCCATTGTTCCGCCTGCTCAGCCGGCATCTGTATCTGCGCTCGGCACGGCAAGGAAACCGTGGCCAAAGCCCGGCTCAATGCATCCGCGAGATCGAGCGAGGAAGGTATCGCCGTCCGCCGGATGCCAACTGGCAGCCGTGCCGCGTTGGCGGGCCTCCAACCAGAAGACGTAATCCTCGCTGCGGCTGGACAACCTACCCCAGGCCCGCTCGACCTGCTAAGGGCCATTCGAGACGTTCCGGCCGGGGCAGATATCGCGCTGACGATCAGGCGCGGAGAGTCCACAAAAGAGGTCGTCGTTAGCCCGGCCTAGTCCCAAACCCTGGCGAATCGTAGGCGTGGCGATGAAGCGATTCATCGCTCGAAGAAAGGAAAACTCAAGTGGCGAAGACTTTCATGCAAATGGCAGCTGATGCATCAGCTGAGGTTTCAGCCATCAGCCCTGCCGAAGCACAGCGACTGCTGGCTCAAGATCCAGGAGCTTTGCTCATCGATGTGCGTGATGCTGAGAGCATCCGCGCAAGCGGCAAGATCCCGGGCGCAGCCCCAATCTCGGCCGGATCTTTGCTGTTCAAGGCTGACCAGGAAGTCCCCGAGGACTGGCGAGATCAGCGTGTGCAGGATCGCTCGCGCGCGATCATCACGCAGTGTGACCTCGGACCGCTGGGAGCAATCAGCGCGAAGAACCTGCGAGACATGGGCTTCACCAACGTCAGTTACCTCGACGGCGGCATCGCTGCCTGGAAGCAAGCGGGCCTGCCGACGGAGCCCTACAGCGACTAGGCCGTAGTCACATCGTGACTCGCCCTCCGCTCTCCGGCTCGGAAGCTAAAGCGAAATCCGATGAACTCTATGTCTCGTGGGAGGTGCCTGGTAAGGACGTCTGGTCACACTAAGGCAATCGTGCTCGGCCTCAGGGCGAACTGGCAGCAGTTCGTCCTGCTGGTCGCCGTCAACGCCTTCGTCGGCGGCATGGTCGGCCTCGAACGCTCGGTCCTGCCGCTCCTGGCCAAGGACGAATTCGGCATCACGTCGAAGGCGGCTGCCGTTTCGTTCATCTCAACCTTCGGCCTGGCGAAGGCGCTCACCAATCTGTTCGCCGGGCACCTCGCCGGGGAGGTGTCGCGCAAACGGCTGCTCGTGGTCGGCTGGCTCTTCGGGCTGCCGGTGCCGCTGCTGCTGATCTGGGCGCCCAGCTGGGGTTGGATCGTCGGCGCGAACCTGCTTCTGGGCGTGAACCAGGGCCTCACCTGGTCGATGACGGTGAACATGAAGATCGATCTCGTCGGGCCGCGGAATCGCGGACTCGCCCTGGGGTTTAACGAGGCTGCCGGGTACATGTCTGTGGCAGCAGCCGCCTTCCTGACCGGAGTCATCGCGGCGGAGTACGGCCTGCGGCCGGAGCCGTTTTATCTGGGCATAGCCTTCGCAGCAAGTGGCCTCGCGATTAGCGCCCTCCTGGTGAAGGACACGAGCCCGTTCGTCGCGCTCGAATCTCAGGGGCATGAGACGCTGGGGCGGGTCCCGCTAGGCAGGACCTTCGCTGAGGCCACCTGGCGCAGGCCGCAGCTTTGGGGCGTCTCGCAGGCCGGATTCGTCAACAACCTTAACGACGGGCTGATCTGGGGCATCTTCCCGCTCTACTTCGCCAGCCAGGACCTCAGCCTCGGTCGCATCGCGGTTCTTGCCGCGGCGTACCCTTTGATCTGGGGTTTCCTTCAACTCCTGACCGGTTGGCTCAGCGACAGGACCGGCCGCCGGCCACTGATCGTGGGAGGCATGATGCTACAGGGCGTGGCAATCTGGTTCGTGACTCTCGGCCATTCCTTCGAAGGTTGGCTCGCGTCGGTTGCTCTCGTCGGAATCGGCACGGCGATGGTGTATCCCACGCTCATGGCGGCGATCAGTGATGCCGTGCACCCGGAGCAGCGTTCCGGCGCGCTCGGGGTCTACCGCTTCTGGCGCGACGCGGGCGCGATCGCCGGCGCGCTCCTGGGCGGCCTGCTCGCCGATGCCTTCGGCTTCTCAGCCGCGATCCAGGTGGTCGCTGTGCTTACGCTTGGCTCAGGTATCGTCGCCGCTCGAGCCCTGGGATCAGTCCATCCCAGGGTAACGCGGCAGGAGTCTCCATCATGAACACGATTCAGTTTGTCAACGAGGGGCTGGGCAACAGCTCCTACGTGCTGGACCTCGGCAACGGCAACGCCGTCCTCATCGATCCCGACCGCTCGGTCGATCGATACCTCTCCGCGCTGCGAGACAACGGCCTGAAGTTGACCGGCGTTTTCGAGACACACCTGCATGCCGACTTCGTCTCAGGCGGTCACGAGCTCGCCGCACAGACCGGCGCCTCGATCTTCCTGGCCGCGGACGCGCACTCGGAGCTGCCTGTCCAGCCGCTTCGTGCGGATCAGACACTGGAGGTCAACGGCGCTCGGGTCACCGCCCTGGGCTCACCAGGGCACACGCCGGAGCACCT
>DATDOP010000390.1:0-5953 GCA_035293185.1 Dehalococcoidia bacterium
AGAGGATGCCCTGTCTGCCGCCGGCGGGCAAGCCTTTTGGTTGCACGTAGCGACTATTCTGGAATACGATCCGCTGCAATAACCCAAACATGACCCAGCAAATCGAAGCCGAGAAGCCAACCGCCGCCAAGACCAGCGAGCACTTCGTCTCTATCGTCATGCCCTGCCTGAACGAGGAGCAGACGGTGCAGACCTGCGTACGCAAGGGCCTCAGCTGGCTGGAGCGCTCCGGCCAGGCGGGCGAGGTGCTCGTCGTCGACAACGGGTCAACGGACGGCTCCCCGGAGCTGGCACTGGCCGCGGGCGCGCGCGTGGTCCACGAATCGACGCGCGGCTATGGCGCGGCGCTGCGTCGCGGTTTCGCCGAGGCGAGGGGTGACTGGCTGGTCATGGGCGACTGCGACGACACTTACGAGTTCGGCGACCTGGACTCACTGATGGAACCGCTGTACGAGGGCGCCGACCTCTCGATCGGCAACCGGTTCGCCGGCGGCATCGCTCCCGGGGCGATGACCTGGAGCCACCGCTACATCGGCACGCCGGCGATTTCGTTCCTGCTACGGATGTTCACCGGCTTGAAGGTGGGTGACAGCCAGTGCGGCCTGCGCGCGTTTACACGCGAGGCGTTGGACCGGCTCGACCTGCGCACCGACGGCATGGAGCTGGCCTCCGAGATGATCCTGAAGGCGGCGCGGCGCAACCTCAACGTGGCCGAGCGGCCTGTGCCTTACGCCGAGCGCCTGGGTGAAGCCAAGCTGAACACGTTCCGGGATGGCTGGCGCCACCTGCGCTTCCTGATGCTGGCGAGCCCAAACTACATGTTCACGGTACCGGGGATCACACTCACGCTGCTGGGAATCGTGATCCTCGTAGCCGCGCTGCCCAGTGACACGATCACGATCGGTGACCAGACGTGGCAGCCGGTGTTCGCCGGCAGCATCTGCGTGGTTGTCGGGTTCAATGCGCTGATGTTGGGCTTCGCGTCTCGTCTGTATACGAGCGCGCGCGGGATCACGAACGAGGACGCCTTTACGCGGTTCTACAGCAAGTATCTAAGCCTGGAGGTCTTCGTGGTGATTGGCCTGGTGCTGATCGCCGGGGGCTTCATCATGGACGTCATCCTCCTGCTGTCTGGTGAGGCCGGTATCAACCGCATCGGCCTGGCGGCGATTGCGCAGACGCTGATCGTGGTTGGGGCGAACGCGGGGCTGGTCGGTGCGCTGGCGAGCCTGCTGGAGAACCGGCACGGCTAGCTGAAGACCACGGTTGATGGCCGACCAAGGGCTAGCGGGACTCTTTTCCTTGACGGCGTTTCAAAAGCAAGCGCGTGCCAACCAGCAGGGCGAGAAGACCGGAAAACGCGGCCGCAATGATAACGGCCAGCGTGCGTGACGACTCCGCCGGCGGGATCGCTGCAGCCTGCAGCGCCTGCTCAATTTGGGCGTTGGTAGCCCCAGCGCGGGCGCCGATGTCGCGGATGAACTGCTCCGGCACGCCGACGGATACCGGTTTGTAGTCGATGTCTTCGAGGATAGCCTGGCCAGGCTGGAGGAGAATCTTGCCGCCCAGGGACGATAGGGCCCAGTGGCAGTCTTCTGGTACGCCACTTCGATACGCATAACAGGTATGCCACAACATCAACAAGACATGCTCCCCCGGGTGGAGCCGCGTACCACCACCTGGGCAGTTATCGCCGAGACGAGGAATCGTCAACTGCGAGTCTGTGAGATCGCCTTTGAGCACACCCACAACGTTGACCGTCGATTCGTAGCCCTCGTCAAACCCATCGTTGCTGGTAACGAGGCGCTCACCCATGACCATGCCGAGGGCGATGACCTCTGAGGACTCAAAGGCGGAATTGATGCGGTCGAAGGGGTCAGGCAAGTCGATCATCGAGCAGGTGGAGGCGGCTGTGCGATGCGGCGCAGTCACCGACAACGCCGTGAGCGCGAGGGTCAGGCAAGTGAGCAAGACGAGGACCTTCATCTCATCATCCTACGCAAATAGGCGGCCGCGAAGTTTCGAGCTACCGGTCCGTCGCCGGGTTATAGGGCTCGATGGAGGCGTCCGGGTCCCAGGAGGCTACGTAGACTTCGCGGCCGGGGAAGGCGGCGATGATCTCGCCGTTGCGGCCGGCAATGTACCGCGCCCAGACGACGTTGCCGTTGAAGTCGAGGTCGTTGCGCAGGAAGACGGTGCCGTAGCAGTGGACGCTCTCGAAGAAGCCGCAGGGCTTGACCAGGACGAGTGCGTTTTCGAGGGGCGTGCGATCGGCCAGCTTGTCGAGGCGGTCGTCGATGCCGAAGACGCCGTCGATTTCTGAGGCGCGCGTGGGGAGATTTGGGGAATCCTGGGTAGCGTGCCAGCCGAAGAGCCAGCCGCCTGTGCCCCAGAGCACGAGGGCGACGACCACGGCGTACACGAGCGCCGGGCCGGTGACCACCGGGTTGACGCGCCCGGCGCGCAGACGGAACGCCGCGGCGTTGAGCAGGCGGCCCGCCGTCTCGATGCCGCGTGCCGTGAGCAGGACGAGGAAGGGCATGGCTTCGTACCAGTAGCGGGGGCCTTCGTAGATGCCGGAGAAGCGGTAGAAGATGTAGACGGCCATGGGGATGGCGGCGCAGGCGAGGCAGAAGTAGTCCCAGCGGTTGCGCGTTCCGAGCAGGAAAGGCAGGCAGAGGAAGCCGAGGCCAACGAAGGCGGGCCAGCCGTTGAACACCAGTAGCAGCGCGGTGAGCTGGGCCTGCTGATTGCGGATGCCGATGTCCAGGGTGTGGCCGTCGCGGAAGCCGAAGAGCTGCGAGCTGTCGTTGGCGGTGCCGGCGTAGGTGAGCGTCAGGGGGTCGCCGGTGACGCCGTAGTTGTAGGCCAGCAGCGCTGCGCCCATGAGCAGGCCGCCGGCGACGAACGCCGCGATGTGCGCCGTCGCGTTGCGCCGGTCAGCCAGTGGGAGGGCGTAGGAGAGCAGGAGGACGGCAAACGGCGGGACGAGCGCGGCCATGTTGAGCAGACGCGTGTTGGCGCCGAGGCCGAAGGCGAGCCCGGCGAGCAGGCCGAAGAACACAGGACGCTCGCGGCGAAGGATGAAGTAGAGCGCGAGCAGGATGTAGAGCACGCCGGTGTTGTGCGACATGAAGCTGCTGGACTGCATGAGGAAGAAGGGCGAGGCGGCGAACAGCGCGGCGGCGGCGAGGCCGGTGCGCACGTCGTAGAGGCGGCGGCCGACGGCGTAGGTGAGGAAGACGGTCGCGGCGCCGACCGCGGACGGGACGAGCCAGATCAGGCCGAAGACGGCGCCAATCGCCAGGACCAGCGGGTGACCGAAGGGGTACCAGCTGGCCCAGCGTTCGCCGTGCTCGTAGAGGAAGGGCGGGCCGTAGAAATAGAAGGCGTCTTTGACGGGCGGGACCGCCGCGGTGACCTGCAAGTGGGCAAGCAGGCGTCCCTGGTACATGTAGCTGACTTCGTCCGGGACGTGCGGCAGGAAGCCGTAGTAGCGGTCGTTGATCGCGAGCGTCAGGGCGAAGGCGGCGAGGGCGATCGTCAGGGCGGCGACGGTGGGGAGGGCTTTCTCGCGCGGCAGGCGGGGGACGAGGAGCGGCAGCCACTCGCGCAGGGCAGGCTCGAAGCGGGCGACGAGCCCCGTGAGGAGGATGCCCGCGAGCAATGCCACGAGGGCCGAGGGGTAGAACCCGGTAAGCATGGCGCCGATCGAGCGCAGGGACTCGCCGCTGTCGGTGTGGACGAAGCCGCCGTGCTCGAGTGCGGTGCGCTGGCCGTCCTTGAAGACGTCGACGAAGTTGGGGAAGTCACGGATCGTCTCGAAGTGGTAGAAGACGCCGGCATCCGCGGTGACGTGGGCGCCGAGGTTGCCGCCGCGGCTGTTGTGGTAGGTGACGCGCACCGTGTAGTTGGTCCAGGCGGGGCGCAGCAGCGTGATCGTGTTGTTGACCAGGGGCTGCTGCGGCACAAGGACGCCGTCTTCGACGCGGAAGGAGCCGGAGTCGAGCTGCCAGACGTCAAAGACGTTGAAGACGTCGAAGTCGTCGTGAAACAGCTCGTTGCCGGTGGCGTCGAGCACGACCACGGAGTCGATGCCGCTGGGCTTGGGGAAGCTGGCGAGCGGCGTCGGCGGCGTGAGCTGGATGCCGCCGGACGCGGGCGCGTCGAGGCGGATGGGGTCGAGGTTTTCGACGGGGGTGCCATCGACGGTGATCGTGTATTCGGCGCCACGGTTGGTGATCTCGACGACCGTGGTCTGGCCGCCGCCGCTCCAGAGATGCAGGACGATGAAGAACAGGTTGACGGCAACGGCGATCGCGAGGCCGGCGCCGAGGTAGGGGCGCAGGGTGAGGCTTCGAAAGCCGGGGACACCCCGGCCCCCGCTAAAGGCCCGCATGGAGTGTGCTTGCGAAACAGGCCGTCATTTCGGGATAAGACTAGCGGACGCGTGGGGGTGAATCGACAGCGGATTCGGGAAGCGGATAAGCGGACGGGCGTTGGAGAACGTCGCCAGGATGGCTGCCAAGGGGCTGTTTGCGCAGGGTGGTGGCAGACGTAGGGGCGCACGGCCGCGCGCCCCTACAGACGGTGGTCGGGAGATATGGGGCGTGGTATCAGGGAGATGCGTCTCACCTCACGCCCAGCCCCTCTCCGTCTACGGGGAGCCCAGATGTAGGGGCGCACTACGGTTGGGGTGCTCGATGGTAGGGTGCCAGCAGGCTGGCACCCTACCATCGAGGGGTCTCGAGGCAAACCGGGACGCGGCTGTGGGGAGAGGCGCCAGGGGCTTAGCGTGAGGCCGGCATGCTGGGACCGTGCGGTGGCAGCGGGGATAATGGCTATACTGCGGTTCGAGCCACGGAGGTGTGATGTGAGCAAGCTGGACTTCGCGTTTTGGGATGCCGTGCCGGAGGGCCCCGCCGAGGGCCAGACGATGGCCGACGTTTACGACAACCACGTCCGCCTGGCCGTGCAGCTGGAGGAGCTGGGCTGGCATTCCTACTTCACAATCGAGCACCAGAACCGGCCGGGGGCGAACATCACATCGCCCAGCGTCTACCTGACGGCGATCGCGCGGGCGACGAGCCGGATACGCATCGGCACGATGATGTGGCAGTTGCCGTTTCACCTGCCGATGCGCCTGGCCCAGGAGGTCGCGATGCTAGACCAGCTGTCGCGGGGGCGGGTCGAGTTCGGCAGCGGCATCGGCGTGCACGAGCACGAGTTCATCCGCTGGGGCGTCGATTACTACCAGCGCCAGGCGATCAGCGAGGAGGCGATCCAGGTCATCAAGATGGCCTGGACGCAGCCCGAGGTGACGTTCCACGGCACGTACTTCACCTATGAAGAGGCATTGCCGAACCCGCGGCCCTTCCAGAAGCCGCACCCACCGATTTGGGCCGCGGTACACAGCGATGAATCGATGCGCTTCGCGGCGCGCAACAACTACCACGTGGCGCAGAACCTGGATACGGACGAGGCGGTGGCGCGCAAGTTCGAGATCTACCGCGACACCTGGAAGCAGTGCGCGCACGAGGGCCCGATGCCGCGCGTCTTCCTGCAGCGCACGGTCCACGTGGCGCCGACGGACGAGCAGGCTCACGAAGAAGCGAGCAAGTTCATCGGCGCCGCGAAGGAGCGTCGCGTCGGCGGCGGGCCGATCGCGAACACGCGCGTCGGCTGGGGCAGCAACGTGCGCGGCATGGGCACGGACAGCAACCGCGCAGACGACCTGGCGCGCGGGATCACGATGGAGAAGTCGCAGACGGACTACCAGTTCAACATCGACAACGGCCTGGCGGTGGTGGGCAGCCCGGAGACGGTGATCAAGAAGCTGCAGCAGGGCCAGGAGCAGATAGGCTACGACATCTTCTGCACGAACTTCATCGGCCCGCTGGCCCCGAAGGCGATCGAGCTGTGGGGGCGGGAGGTTGTGCCGGCGTTTCGGTAG
>DATDOP010000391.1:0-3985 GCA_035293185.1 Dehalococcoidia bacterium
TTGCCGTGCCGGTGAGCGTGTTCGCCGCCGTGGCGACGGTGTCCGTGACGGAACCGAGGATGCCTGAGTCCTGGCCGGCGGTGTCTGAGGGGCTATCACCCAGTGACAACGCGTCACCGAGCAGGCCTCCGTCTGCGTGCGCTGTCTGCGAGGACGGCCAGAACCAGCCTGCCAGCACGACAGCAACAGCCATCGATACCGTAAAAACCAGACGAAGCGGTACGTTCACGCATCAGAAATAAGGCAAGACGGTGGAGATCACAACCCCCGTTTGGCGTAGTCGGGGCGATTGTTGTGAAGCTGAAATGCGGCTGCTGTTGGCCTGTAACGATTAAGGCGTGGCAGGCATAGGAGAGGAGTCACGCGTGGTTCTAGACGAATGCGACGTTGAGGCCACCGAGGCCGGCGAACTCGACGCGGACGTTGTCGCCGGGGTTGACGAAGACGGCGTCGGCGAGGGCGCCGGCCAGCACCATGTCGCCTGCCTGAAGCGGACGGCCCAGCTGCGCCGCGCGGCGCGCCAGCCAGGCCAATGCCTCCCAGGGATTGCCGAGGATCGCGGCGCCGGCGGCGGTCGATTCCACGTTGCCGTTCTTGGTGTAGACCATGCCGATCAGCCGCAGGTCCACGTCCATGGGCCCCATGCCGTTGCTGCCGAAGATCACGCGCGCCGCCGACGTGTTGTCCGCGATGACGTCCGTGAGGCCGAAGCGGAAGTTGGCGAAGCGGCTGTCGATGATCTCGACGGCGGGGAAGACGAGCGCGGTGGCCGCGCAGGCCTGCGCCGCCGTGACGTAGCCTCCGAGGTCATCGGCCATCAGGAACGCCAGCTCGGGCTCGGCGCGCGGGTGAATCAGCTCGGCGCAGCGCACCGGCTCGCCCTCGGGGACGACGGTGGAGGCCAACAGGTGGCCGAAGATCGGCTGGTGGACGCCCATCGTCAGTTGCTTGGCCTGGCTGGTGAGGCCGGTCTTGAGGCCGATGACGCTATCGCCGCGTGCGACCTTGGCCGCCACCGCTTCGAACTGCAGGCGGTAGGCGTCGTCCTCGCTGAGCTTGCTGTCGGGGTCGATGCGTTCGATCTCGCGGCGCTCGGCTTCGGCGGCGAGCAGCGTGGCGACGCGGGGGTCAAGCTTCGGGGCTGCAGTCATGGCTTCTCCTCGTGGGCGGGCAAGACGAAGGTTAGACGGCGCCTCTGGGGGAGTCAACGGACGCTGGAAGTGGGGGCTCTGCCCCCACGCCCGCGCTGAAGGGCCGCCAGGGGCGCCGGCTGGCGGAGGCTGTGCGGTAGATGCGCCACGTCTGGTATCCTGAGAGTCGAATTGAAAACCGGAGACGAGCATGCAGCTCACCGGCACTACGCGAATTTCTTCCTTCGGGAGGCCCAGGGCACTGGGCGGCTCCAGCAAGCCGCGCGTTGCCCGGCGGCTGAGGCCCTCGCAGAGGGCGTCTGCGCCGCTTCACCCGCCTAGACGTAACGCCCTCTAACACACTCCGTCCCTTAAACGTCCGTTAACCTCGCCCGCCGGGTTCTAGTGAGTCCGGCTGCTAGTCTGGTGCTGCGTCATGGCCAACCAGGAGCAAATGGAAGCGCTGCGCGACCAGCTTCGACGCCTCGTCGAAGAGGGGTCGCTGGAACGTGCCGTCGCGTTGCTGGCCGAGGAGCATCCCGCCGACCAGGCTGACCTGATCTACGAGCTCGAGAACGAGGATGCGGAGCACCTGATCCGCGCCCTGCCCGCCGACCACCTGGCCGAGGTGCTGGAGTTCCTCGACGAAGACCTGCGCGCCGAAGCGCTGGCCGACCTGCCGGCGAACGTTATCGCGCCGGTGCTCGACCAGCTGGACGAGGACGTCGCGGCGGACATCGTGCAGGACCTGGAGCCGGAACACGCGGGCGAGATCGTGCAGCTGCTGGAAGACCGCGAGTCAGTCCAGGAGCTGCTGAGCTACCCGGAGGAGAGCGCCGGCGGCCGCATGTCCACGGAGGTCGTGGCGTTGCGCCGGACGTGGACCGTCGAGGAGGCGATCCAGTTCTTGCGCCGGGAGTCCCCCGATGATCACCACCCCTTCTACCTCTACGTGGTCGACGAAGAGCACCGGCTGATCGGCACCGTGAGCCTGCGCGCCCTGGTCACGGCCGCGCCGGAGACGCCGATCGCCGCGATCATGTCGGACCAGGCGCTGCTCAGCGTGCGCGTCGACGAGGACCAGGAGGTGGCGGCGGAGCGCATGCGCCACTACAACCTGCTGGCGCTGCCGGTGGTGGACGCGAGTGGCAGCCTGCGCGGCGTGATTACCGCGGACGACGTCCTGGACGTGCAGCAGGAGGAAGCCACGGAGGACATGTACCGCCTTGCCGGCCTGCCGGAGGAAGAGCGCATCTTCCGTCCGATCCGCGATGCGGTGCCGCCGCGCCTGGCCTGGCTGTCGCTGAACCTGATCACCGCTTTCCTGGCGGCGGCGACAGTCAGCGTTTTCGAAGGGACGATCGAGCGCGTGGCGGCGCTGGCGGTGTTTATGCCGATGATCGCCGGAATGGGCGGCAACGCCGGCATTCAGACGATCACCCTGGTCGTGCGCTCGATAGCGCTGGGTGAGATAGAGACACGCGACGCAATGGAGGTCTTGCGCCACGAGGTGATCATCGCGCTGATCAAGGGCGTCTTCATCGGCATCATCGTTGGTGCTATCGCGTTCGCCTGGATGGGCAACTACTGGTTCGGCATCATCGTGGGCGTTGCCATGCTGGCGAATATCGTGAACGCAACGCTGGTGGGCGTGATGGTACCGCTGGCTCTCAAGCGCCTGCGCGCCGACCCGGCCCTGGCATCCGGCGTCATCGTCACGACGTTCTCAGACGTCGTGGGCTTCCTCGTCTTCCTGGGCCTGGGCGCGCTGCTGGTGACGAAGCTGACCTAGAAGGCTGTACGTCCTTGAATACCCTGATTCGTTTGCGTGCCGTCTCGTGTTATTCTTGAGGACAGATATGTCGCTGCTTCGCGCTCCGGAGGTCTTGATACGCCCCGACTCATCGTCGGGGCGACGTATTGGCTGATTCGCATCGGCCAGTCGAGACCACCCGTCCTCGTCTGAGGACGCTATTCCGGAGGCAACACCCATGACCGTAGAGCTTTACGACACGACCCTGCGTGACGGCGCGCAGATGGAGGGCATCAGCCTCTCCGTCGAAGACAAGCTACGCATCGCCAAACGCCTGGACGACCTGGGCGTGCACTACATCGAGGGCGGCTGGCCGGGCGCGAACCCCAAGGACGTCGAGTTTTTCGAGCGGATGCGGGACGTCAAGCTCAACGCCAAGCTCGTGGCCTTCGGCTCGACCCGACGCGCGGGAGCTGACGCCGCCAAGGACGCGACGCTCAACTACCTGATCAACGCCGGCACCGACTACGTGACGATCGTGGGCAAGGCGCACGACCTGCACGTGCGCGAGGTGCTCGCCACCAGCCTGGAAGAAAACCTGGCGATGCTGTCCGACTCGGTGCGCTTCTTGAAGTCGAAGGGCAAAGCCGTCTACTACGACGCCGAGCACTTCTTCGACGGCTTCAAGGACAACGCGGAGTACGCCCTCTCCTGTCTGCGCTCGACGGTGAACGCCGGCGTCGACGGCCTCGTGCTCTGCGACACCAACGGCGGCACCCTCACCGGCGAGCTGCTGGAGAATATCGAGCGCGTCCAGAAGGCGTTCCCCAACGTTCCTCTCGGCATCCACTGCCACAACGACGCAGAGGTCGCCGTCGCCAACAGCCTGGCGGCCGTGCAGGCGGGCGTACAGCAGGTACAGGCCTGCATCAACGGCTACGGCGAACGCTGCGGCAACGCCAACATGATCAGCCTGATCGCGGGCCTCAAGCTGAAGATGGGCCAGGACGTGGTCGACGACCGGCAACTCTCCCATCTGGCGGAGGTCTCGCAGTTCGTCTCGGCGGTCGCGAACCTACCGCCGTGGCCGCAGCAACCCTAC
>DATDOP010000392.1:0-3205 GCA_035293185.1 Dehalococcoidia bacterium
TCTGGCAGGTCTGCGAGAGATAGATCGTCTTCGCGAACGACTGCAGCGCGTCCACCGTCTGTTGGGTGACATCCGGCATGTAGACCGCCGCCGCTTCCTGCAGCTTGACGATCGCCACGCCGGCGTCCACGAGCTTCTGGAGCGAGACCGGAATGTCCTCGTAGCCGACGGCCTGATGGCCGATGTCGAAGACCACGCCCATGTGCTTGGTCATCGCCGCGGCAGCGTCGGCGGCGTGGAGGCCGGTCGCCTTCGCCAGTCGCTCCGTGGTCTGTGGTGAGAAGAGATGGTTCGTGAAGTACGTGATGGTCTCGTCCGTGGTTTCCAGGTAGCAGCGCGGCTCCGGCTCGAGCCCGAGCGTCACCGTCGTGCCGGTCTTCTTTTCCAACGCGACCAGGTGCGCCACGACGTCGATGACGTTGGTGGTGTAGGCCTCGACGACGTCCTCCCCCGTGACTCGCGGTTTAAAGCCGAGCGGCGCGCTCTGAATCGACGGGCTGACGCCCGGCGGCGCGAGCTCCGCGAGCAGATCGGCGACCTGCTTGGTGTAGTCGCGGCGCTCCGGCGTCCGCCAGTCCGGCTCGTAGACGTCTTCCTTGATGACCTGCTGCTTGAAGACCCCGTAGACGAACGCGTTGGCGGTGTAGAGATACAGGTCCTGGTCGGCGAAGAACGTCTTGAGGTCCGCGCGCTTGGACGGCTCCGCGGCGAGGAGCGCGGCCGAGGGCGCCGAGGTGCGCAGGCAGACGCCGAACTTCTGGCCCGGCGCGACGCGCGCTTTCACCGCCGGCAGATACGTAGTGACGCTCGTCCACAGCTGCTCCCAGTTGTCGGTCTGGTGCACCAGCGTGGAATACGTGAGATGCCCGAGGCCGTGACCCAGATCCATGACTCTCCTTCTCGTCACTCAAGACTCAAAACGCAAAACGCAAACAATGACGGCACGCACGTGCTGGGCACGACGTGTCGATGCCAGCTCCCTGTGTCGTCGTTTGAGTGTTGCGTGTTGAGTTTTGCGTTTCACGTCTTGCGTTACACCATCACTGTTTCGACCTGCCCCGAGGCCGCCGACCGGATCACGGCCTCGGTGACGGCGGCGCCGTGCACCATCTCGCTGGTCGGAATCAGGAACGGCGTGCCGCCGGAGGCCGCGGCCGCGAAGGCCTCGAGCGTCGCGCGCGTGACGTCGTGCGTCTGGGCCTGCCACACCTGGGCCTCGCCCTTCGCCGGTTGGAACTTGCACGTCCCGAACAGGCGCGTGCGCCGCTCCTCCGAGGACGCGCCCGCCACGTGCGTCATGCCTTCGAGCCGCACCCAGCCCTTGGATCCGAACACCTGAAAGCTGAACCCGGGCCCGGTCGCCGTGATCGTGCCGAGATAGCCGGACGCGCCGCTCTTCATCCGGAACAGCATCGAGGTGGTGTCGTCGCTGTCCACCTGGACGACCCGTCTGAAGCTTTGGCAGAACACCTGATCGATCTCGCCGCCCAGATCGATCATCCCGTCGATCGCATGTACACCCATCGGCGTGAGGCCGCCGCACGGCGTCTCCTCCCGATGCGCGCGCCAGGCGTCGGGCTTCAGGAACAGCGCGTTCGGGAAGGTCATCGTGGCTTCGAAATGGAGAATCGTGCCGAGGTCCCCCGCACGAATCCGCGCGCGCAGGGCCGTCATCTCCGGATGGAAGCGCCGGTTGTAGCCGAGTCCCAGCGTCACGCCCGCGGCCTTGGTGGCCGCCACCGCCGACGCCGCATCGGCCGTCGTCAGCGCGAAGGGCTTCTCACAGAACACGTGCTTGCCAGCCTTGGCGGCGGCGATCACCTGCGCGGCATGCTGCGAGTGCGGGGTGGCCAGCACCACCGCATCGACCGTCGGATCCGCCAGCAACGCCTCAAAGGTGGGCGCGAGCCGGAGCTGCTGCGCCTCGACAAACGTCGTGACCTCCGCCGACACCGTCCGCGTGGCGCCCGCCACGAAGCGGAGGTGGTCACTCCCGGCCTGCACCGACTCGACAAGGGTGCGGCCCCACCAGCCCAGGCCCACAATGGCGGCGTTGATCATGCGCGGCCTACGACCGGATGAGCGAAAACTTCGGATCCGCGCCGAGGCACTCGGCCACGGGCAGCCCCAGTTCTTTCCGCACGAGGTTGGTCCCCTGCACCAGCGCCACCATCTTGTAGAACGCGTGCCGGCGGCTCATGCCTTCGCGGCCCATCCCGCAGTCCGACGACAACACCAACCGCTCGGCCGGAATCACCTTCAGGGCCTGCCGGATCAAGTCGGCCACTTCCCCGGGCGACTCCACCTGCAGCGTGTGATGGTCAATCGCGCCCACGGCCACTTTCATCGTCGTGATCGCCGCCCCGATCTCCGTCAGGTCCATCAGGTTCGAGCTCTTCATCTCGAACGTGATGACGTCGGCATCCACCTGATTCAGCAACTCGAGCGCCGGCTTGTAGGTCTGCACCGACCCGAACATCCGCTGCTGCGACGGGTTGCCCCAGCAGGTGTGGCACCAGACTTCCGTCTTGGCGCGCAGGCCCCTCACCGTGTTGTTGAACACCTTCAGCATGAACTCGGGGTTGATCACCGTGTCGACGTAGTTGCGCGCCGCCAGCAGATGGATCTGCGGCTCCTCCATCTGGATCACCGGACAGCCCGCATCCGCCAGGTCGTGCAGCTCCTCGTTGAAGGCGTCGCTGAGCGCCATGATGCGCGACGGGATGTCCGTGTAGTGCTCGTCCTGCACGGCGAACGCGACGAGCTCCGGGGTCACCGTGCCGAACTTGACCGGCTTGGTCGTCTGGCGCTGCGCCGCCTTGAAGAGCTCGGCATACTGCATCTCGCCGCGGCCCACCGGGCCGACCAGCGTCGGCATCACCCGCGCTTCGAGGTAGTCGTGCAGGATGTGCCCGCGCGGAAACCCGATGCCGCCCGCCCCGGTCTTGGCCAGCTTCGGATGCGCGGTCGCGAAGCCGTCCATGTGGTGCGGCGGATAGCTCGTCCAGCTCTGCCCGCCGATGTCCTGATCGAACCGGCAGTCGCCGTCGGTCACGATGTCCAGCCCCGCCACTTCCTGCTCCCGCAGGTAGACCGACACCGCGTCCACATACTGCTCGCGAAACCGCGACGTCACCATCGCGTCCAGAAACGACCGCGTGCCCAGATTTTCGGTATACCAGCTGGGGCGCGGCAGCGAGCCCGT
>DATDOP010000393.1:0-4324 GCA_035293185.1 Dehalococcoidia bacterium
GGTGGCGAGGGGTGGGGCTACGGGAGGTAGTTCAGCGGGTTGACGACGGAGCCGTTGCGGTGCACCTCGAAGTGGAGGTGGGAGCCGGTGGAGTAACCGGTGCTGCCGCTGTTGCCGATGAGCTGGCCCTGGGCGACGCCCTGGCCAACGCTGACCGCGACGCTGGAGAGGTGCGCGTACAGCGTCTGGTAGCCGTCGCCGTGGTCGATGACGACGTAGAGGCCGTAGGAGCAGCAGGCGTTGCCGCCGGCGAAGGTTACGGTCCCGCCCTTGACCGCGGCGACTGGTGAGCCGGAGCGACCGAAGAGGTCGACGTCGATGCCCAGCGGGTGGTTGGGGCCGAAGTAGCTGGAGATCGGGCCGTTGAGCGGCCAGATGAAGCCGACGTCAGAGCGGGGGCCGCCGCCGACGATCTGCGGTCCGGATGCGCCGCCGGACTCTTCGATGAGGATGCGCGAAGCGAAGCGCTTGGGGTGGGGGATGAGGATTTCGTCACCGATGGCCAGCGCGTTGGCGTCGCTGATGCCGTTGGCCTGCATGACGTCCTCGACAGGCGAGTCGTACTGGTCGGCGAGGTCGCTGAGGGTCTCGGCGCTGAGGACGGTGTGGACGGCGCCCTGGCCGCGCGGTATGCGCAGCTTCTGACCAATCTGGAGCAGCTCGTCCTCGCTGTTGATATCGGGCTTGTTGCTGTGGAGCAGCAGCTCCCAGTTGGCGACGTCGTCGGTGGTGGTCAGGCCGGCGTTGGAGGCGATGGTGGAGAGCGTGTCGCCGGGCTGGACCGTGTAGACACAGTACTTGTCGCTCTGGGTGGTGTCGCATTCGCTGGCGGTAAGCGTCAGACCGGAGAGCAGGTTCGGGGCCTGGAGGCCGGCGGAGAGCACCTCTGCCTGACTGTCCCGCGTGGCCGAGAGTCCGGCGTTGGTGGTGCCGGAGGAGTTGGTCGAAGAGGAGGGGGCCGTAGGCCCGCCGGTGCCGCCGCCGATGGGGTTGGCGATGGAGTTCTTGAGGGACTGGCCGGCGCCGGTGTTTTGAGACGGTGAGACGACGCCGGAGTAGGAGAGGCCCTCCGCGGGATTGATCAGGCTGCTGGCGCGCGATGAGGTGCGATTGGGCATGAAGCCGGCGTAGGCGGCAGCAGCGACGACGAGGGCGATGATCACGAGGTGGAAAATCGGGCGGCGCAGACCAAGGCCGGCGCGCGATCGCGCAGGTCGAAGCGGCCTCGGGTTTCGGGGGTTACGTGGAAGCCCGTTGGGCGCTACCGAAATACTACGTACCTCCGCTTTCGCGTTTGGAGGGGCGTTTGCCACCGCCCACCACACCCCTACGGCTGAATCAGCCCTGGCGTAGTACCTGGGGCATTCTACACTGAGGGGTCGAACTCGCCGGTTACGGATACGTATCAAAACCATCTGAAAACGAGGCGCTCAGATTCGCGCACTCGACTGATTATGGTTTGTGGTCGTGCTCACGAGCACGAATGGGGTCCTCTCCCCTGCCTTCCGGCATCCCCTCTCGGCGGGCAGAGAGGGGATCGATGATGGGCGGTGGTCAAAGTTGGCGTGCCTCGACCCTGCTCAGCACGAACGGGTCTGAAGCTGGAGTGGTGGTGCGCATGAGGCGTGGTCTGACGACGGAGCGCCGACCGCTCGCCCCTCCAGGTGAGAGGGGACTACGACGGGTCAAGTTTGACACTCGGATGCGGTCAGAATGATGATCGCGGCGTGACTGCAGAGAAAACGCGCAAGACAACGAGGACACCGGGCTACCCCAAGGACCGCGAGGCGCTGCGACTGGTCCTGCTGGACGCGGTCGAGAGCGTGCGGGAGGCCGCGGAGGCGGGCGCGGACGAGATGGAGCGAATCGGCAGGCTGCCGGAGTCGGTGGTGGCGGCGTTGGACGCTTCGGGTTTGTTCGGGATGAAGCTGCCGGCGGAGCTGGGCGGCGCCGAGGCCGATCCCGTGACGCAGATCGAGGTCATCGAGAAGATGGCGGGCATCGAGCCGTCGGTGGGCTGGTGCATGTTCATCGGCGCGACGAGCATCGGCTGGCCGGGCGCCTTCCTGCCCGACGAATCGATACCGCGGGTGTTCGACAGCGGCCACGTCCCGCACGTCGCGGGCGTGGGCGGCGTGCGCGGCCGCGGCGTCGAGGTGGAGGGCGGCTACAAGATCAGCGGCCGTTTCCAGTTCGCCAGCGGCATCGGCCACGCGGAGTGGCTGGTGGGCGGCGCGGCGATCCAGGATGAGGCGGGGGAGACGGTGGAGCAGCGCTTCTTCCTGATCCCGGTCTCGGAGGCGGTGAACCACGACAACTGGCAGGTCGCGGGCCTGAAGGGCACGAGCAGCGGCGACTTCTCGACGGACGGGCTGTTCGTGCCGCGGGAGATGACCTGGGACTGGCAGGACCTGGCGCAGGGCAACCCCCAGCGCGGCGGGCCGTTGTTTCACCTGGGCATGCCGGCGTTCACGTCCAACGAGCACGCGGCGTTTTCGCTGGGCGTGGGGCGCAAGTGCCTGGACCTCGTGATCGAGATGGCGCAGTCGAAGCGACGCGGCCACGGCGCGGCCGCGACCCTGGTCCGCGACCGGCCGGTGTTCCAGCGCTTCGTGGGCGAGGCGGACCTGCGTCTGCGCGCGGCGCGGGCGCTGGTGGTGGAGCTGCAGGAGCGCGCGTGGCAGGAAGTCTGCGCCGGACGGCACATCGAGCCGTCGCTGGCGACCGAGCTGCGCTCCGCGGGCGTGCTGGCGACCGAGGTTGCGGTGGACGTGGCGACGCAATCGATGCGCTACGCGGGCGGCGGGGCGCTGTTTCTGACGAACAAGCTGCAGCGCTGCTTCCGCGACGTGGTGGCGTCCGGACAGCACCTGGCGGTGTCGGACACGGCGTATGAGGCGCACGCGCAGTTCCTGCTGGGGCTGGGCGAGAACGTGCCGATGACGGGCACGCGGTAAGACGGGCCGGAACTCGAATCCTTTGCTTACCTTGTCAGGGGGGAACTAAACTCGGGCTCCTCTTTTGCAAGAACCTCTCCCTTGGTACTCACTCCGAATTCGCCCTTGAAGACGATCGAGTGACCCGTACCAGCAAGGACGATGTGTGTCGGGACAAAACTGCGCGACGCCCTCTCCAATGCGGACTCTCGGAGGAATTCCGACACTTTCATCCCATTGAGCTCGGCAAAGCGTGCGATCTTGTCAAAGTCATCCGGAGGCAAGGCAACTGACACGACGACGCGCCGTCTTCTGACAGGTGGACGCCTCTCGGCACTCTCCACGTCCCAGTTGTCGGTGTTCTCGAGGTCGCTATCTTTCGTCATCATGCCCCTCCTGATCGGTCCAACAAGGCTTTCTCCTTAGCCTTACAAGACCAAGCCGTGACTGGTCTCCACAGGGTCCTATCATAGGTTGATTCGATTGGTACCGCCAAACAGGCGCCGCCCCGGTCTCTTCCGAGGATCAAGTAAAGGCCGGTCGCAGCGCGCCGATTTCTCAGAATCAGGTACTCGTTCTCCAGCACTTAGTACACCCGGCTTGCGGTCAAACCGTGAGAGGCAAACTTCTCCTCGTTTATATCATCGATCAAGAACGCGAGAACTTGCGGACTTGACATACAGCCTCTCGCAACTACACTACCATTGTAGTGAAGTGTAGTGCATTGGGAGATTGAGAGCAATGAATCTAGACGAACAGCAATCCATGCAGCTTGAGTGGCTAATTCTAGCCGACGCTGCGCAGGTGATGGGGAACAAGCTCTACCTAATGGGAGGGGGTTGGGACACATTGACCATCAATGCGGATTTTCCCCTACAACACCGATGCGCCATTGCAACGTCGATTCGTGTGCCGTGGACCCGGACCAACGAAAAGCATCACTTCGAGGTCGAGATTTCGACGCTTGATGGCCAGAGCCTAGCCAAGGTAGAGGGACAATTCGAGGTTGGCCGCCCAGCTGGGGTTCCCCAAGGCTCATCGCAGCGATTTCAGCTTGCTGCTGAAATCGCACTGGGATTGGAGAAGCCAGGCGAGTTCGTTGTCGTTGCCCGCATCGAGGGCGCAGAAGTTGGACGCATTTCGTTTCGAGCAATTGAAGGACCGGCGCTTCTCCGGAAGAGAGGCGCTGCTTAACTCAGCGAGGCTTGAGTTCCTAGCTGCTGGGCTTTAGGGACGCCAGGAACTCGACGTTGTCGTGGGAGCGGGCGAGGGAGTCGAGCAGGCGCTCGGTGGCCTCGGTGGGGTTGGCCGAGTTGGAGGCGAGCATCGCCGTCATGCGACGGGCGAGCCAGACCTTGCTCAGCGTGTCGGGGTCGAGCAGGAGCTCT
>DATDOP010000394.1:0-2757 GCA_035293185.1 Dehalococcoidia bacterium
CGCCAGAAGCGCACGCCGCCGATCGCCAGGATCGCCAGCCAGTAGCCCGAGAGCACCAGCGCCGGCAGCACCATCGCGTAGTACGGGATGATCCGGAAGAACGACCCCTCTTCGGCGTCCTCGGCGAACAGCACGTCGGCGCCCTGGATCAGCAGCACGGAGCCAAACACCAGGAACGCAGCGATGGCAGCCGTCAGCGCCACCAGCAGCGTGTTCCCTTGATACAACTTCGAAAGGAAACGCGGCGTGGAGAAGTCTCGGTAGGTCTCGGCGCGCACGGCCGCCATCGCCTGCGGGATGTTGATCGCGTAGTCGTGCGGCGGCGTGTACGGGCAGGCGTTGTAGCACGCCCGGCAGTCGAAGCAGAGGTTGGCGAGCTGGATCACGTCCTCCTCGTCGAACGTCCGGCGCAGCTCCATCGCCGGGAAGACGGCGCAGTAGCCCTCGCAGTAGCGGCAGGCGTTGCACACCGTCAGCTGTCGCTCGACTTCGTGGATCAGGTCAGGAGAGGGCATGCTTGGCTGCCTCCCGTCCGGCGATGCGCCCGAAGACGCTGCCGATCGTCATGCCGAACCCCGCCAGGTAGCCCCGGCCCAGGATGTTGCCCGCCATCGCCTCTCCCGCCGCGAAGAAGCCCGGCAGCGGTTGACCCGCCTCCGACAGCACGCGCGCCCGCTCGTCCACCGCCAGACAGCGATAGCTGAACGTGATGCCGGTGCGCAACGGGTAGGCCAGGAACGGCGGCGTGTCGATTCGGCGCGCCCAGTGGCTCTTGGCGATCTCCAGCCCTTGCGTCCGGCAATCGTCCAGCAGTGTCGGGTCGTACGTCCCGTCTTGCACCGAGGCGTTGAACTCGGACACGGTCGCCGCCACCACCTCTGGCTCCAGCTCCAGCGCGCGCGCCAGCTCCGGCACCGATTGCGCCTCCACCGGCGGGTACAGCGACGGCATGAATTCGTTTGCCATCTTCGAGTCCAGGATCGAAAACGCCAGCTGTCCCGGCTGCCGCGCGATCAACCCTCCCCAGGACGCGTAGCGTTTCGGCCAGAAGTCGGCCCCTTCGTCCGAGAAGCGCGCGCCTTCGCGGTTGACCACGATGCCGAACGGCACGGTGTCTAGCCGCGTGACGATGCCGCCATCGAACTGCGGACCGCGCGCGTCGACGGCCACGGAGTGGAACTCGTGCGGGCTGCCGATCGCCTTCGCGCCGCCGTCGATCAGCGTCTGCAGCGGCCCGCCGCGGTTGTAGCGCGTGCCGCGGATCGCGAAGTTCTGCGCCGCCTCGCCCCAGTTCTGCGCCAGCCACTCCAGATTCGCCTCGAAGCCGCCGGACGCCACGACCACCGACTTCCCCAGCACCGGCCACGTCTCGCCCGCCGCCTTGAACTCCACCTTTGTCCCGCCCTCAACCGGGGCGAAGTCGCAGACCTCGGTCTCGTAGCGCACGTCCACGCCCAGGCGCTCCGCCAGCTGGTAGTAGGCGTTGACCAGCGCCTTGCCGCCGCCGAGGAAGAACGCGTTCGTCCGCGATAGCTGCAGCGTGCCGCGCAAGGGGCCCTGCCAGCGCACACCGTTGCCCTCGATCCAGCGCCCCAGGTCCGCGGACTCGCGAATCGTCATGCGCGCCAGCTGCTCGTTGGTCTCGCCGCCGGTGACCTGCAGCAGGTCCTTGAAGAACTCGTCCTCGTCGTACGTGCCGACCAGGTGGTACTCCGGCCCCTCGTGCAGGTAGCGGCAGTTGCGCGTGTGGCGGCTGTTGCCTCCGCGCAGATGAGGCGGCGCCGCCTCCAGGATCAGGACGCTCGCGCCCGCCCGCGTAGCCTCCAGCGCCGCGCACAACGCCGCGTTGCCGCCCCCCGCAATGACGACGTCGTAGCGGTAATCACTGGGCATCATTGGCCTCGAAGATGCGCTCGATCCAGACTGCGACCTGTTGGACCGTCAGTCTGCCGGATGCTGCGGCAAGTGCAATCTGAGCCAGCAGTTCGAGACGGAGCTGACTCTGGTCGTCAGGTTCCGGCCAGGCATCCTCTGAGCCGAGGAGGAAGAAGGCAGCAACGGTACCCGTCCTCTTGTTTCCGTCGACAAATGCATGGTCGCAAATGATCCCGTGGAAAAGGGCAGCGGCTCTCTCGTGGGGGTTTGTGTAGATCGGCTCAGCGAAGGCGCTTTGAAACGGCCGGGCACACGCCGCATACAAAGAGGCGGTGTGCTCGCCCGGCGCACCGCCTCCGATTTCCAGTGCCAACTCGTGGATCGCACGCACGACGCCCACTAGGCGATCGAGCCACTCTACTTCTTGGCCATCTCCTTGACCCATTCTTCGTTCTCCCGGACGAGTTTCAGCGCTCTCGCTAGCCCCTTCTCGAGGTCCAGTTTCGCGGGCTTCTGGAGATCGGCTTCCTTATCTGCGCGTCTTTTGGATTGCGTCGCCATAGCCATCTTCCCTTGTGTCGAGCTAACGCTCCGTTCGAAGGAGATTGTAGCAGGTGCGAAACCTGTTCCTCAGGTCTTTGCTCACCCGGGAAGAGCCACCTATCCCTTCACCGCCGCTTGAGCTCCGCCAGCGCGCGCATGAAGCGCAGCTTGTAGGCGATCGCGTCACGGTCCGATTGTCCCTCCGCCAGGCCTTTGTCCACCTTCACCTGCACGAAGAACGGCCCTTCCTCGCTGAGCATCCGGTCGAAGGCGGCCGAGACCTCTTCCTCGTTCTGGGGCTCCAGCACCTTCTCGATGCCCGCGCCGCGCGCCACGCCC
>DATDOP010000395.1:0-5296 GCA_035293185.1 Dehalococcoidia bacterium
CGGCGTGGTCGACTTCTACGGCATCTCTTATCACGGCCAGTCGTCCACCCACATCGACGCGTTGTGCCACGTCTGGGACTCTGACGGGCTGTGGAACGGACGCTCCCCCGAGGTCGTCACCGCGGATGGGACGCAGTGGGGTAGCATCCAGAACTGGTCGCAGGGCATCGTCACACGCGGCGTGCTGCTGGACGTGCCAAAGTTCCGTGGCGAGCCCTACGTGCCACAGGGAAAGCCCGTCACGGCGAGCGAGTTGGAGCAGGTCGCAAAGTCCCAGGGCGTGGAGGTGCGTCCCGGCGACGCGCTCTGCGTCTACTCCGGACGCGAGAACTTCGACCGCGCCTCCGACCTGCCGTGGGGCTCCACGGGCGTACCGCGACCCGGCCTGCACGCTTCCTGCCTCAAGTTCATCCGCGAGCACGACGTCAGCGTGCTGGTCTGGGACATGATGGACGAGGAGCGCGAGGAGGAGTGTCCCTGGGGCACGCACAGCGCGATCTTCGCGTTCGGAGTGGCATTGGTGGACAACTCGCTGCTGGAGCCCCTGGCTGCCGTCTGCGCGGAGGAGGGACGCTACGAGTTCATGCTCATGCTCTGCCCCCTCGTCGTCGAAGGCGGCACCGGCTCCCCGCTGAACCCGATCGCCATGTTCTAATCGGCGCAGGGCCACCCACGTTTATCGCATTGGCGACCCTGCAGCATGAATCCCGCAGCTTCCACGACGAACCGAACTTCTGTGCTGGGCGTTGAAACCCTCGGGTCGCATAACACCAGGAGGGCCCGTAGCCGAGGCTTTCCAGCCTCGGCGTCCCAACACGGCGCCACGTCTGAGTCTCGACGGCGAGCCTCGAAAGGCGCGTGTACGTTGACTGGAAGACCCCTGATCGGACAAACCAACCCTGCAGGATGAATCCCGCAGCTTCGATGTAGAACTCGAGATTTTGTGCTGTGGGTTTCAACCCTCAGGGTCGCACAACACCGAAACCCACCGTAATCAGAAGACGAAACGTGGGAACCCAGCGTCCCGGCGCCTACGTTTGCGCTATGCCCTATGCGCTATGCCCTATGCCTTCGTCACTTGAAGTGACTCGATATGTAGTGGTCGGCTCGGATCGCCGCAGTGGCGCCGTCTCCCGCGGAGCTGACGACCTGGCGCGCCGAGTTGTTGCGCACGTCCCCGGCGGCGTAGACCCCCGGCACGTTGGTCTCCATCCACTCATTGACGATGATGTGCCCGCCCTTGTCCATGTCCACCACGCCTTTGAGGAACTCGCTATTCGGCGTCTGGCCGATGAAGATGAACACGGCGGAGACCGGCACGTCTTTGATCTGCCCCGTCTTCAGGTTGCGTGTCCTCAGGAACTCGACTTCCTTTTCGCCTTCGATTGACTCGACGACGGTATCCCAGACGAAGTTCATCTTCTTGTTCGCGAAGGCGCGCTCCTGGAGCACTGCGCTGGCCCGCAGCTCGTCGCGACGGTGGATCACGTCGACCTTCGAGGCGTAGCGCGTGACGAACAGCCCCTCGTCCATCGCCGCGTCGCCGCCGCCGACCACCGCGACCTCCTGATCCTTGAAGAACGCCGCGTCACAGGTGGCGCAGTAGGAAACGCCGTAACCGGTCAGGCGCTCCTCGCCGGGGATCTCGAGCTTGTTGTAATCGGCGCCGGCCGTAATGATCAGCGTCTTGGCTTCGTAATCGCCCTCGTCGGTGTGGATCACGTGCTTGCCTGCAGCCGCTTTGCCCTTCGCTGGTTCGATGCTCGTGACGTTGGTGTAGAGCATCTCGGCGCCGTGCGTCTCGGCCTGCTTCTGCATGATCTGGCCCAGGTCGAAGCCGTTGATCGACTCGATGCCCGGGTAGTTCTCGATCTCCGCCGTCAGCGCGATCTGCCCACCCGTGACGTTCTTCTCGATGATCAGCGTGCTGCGGCGGGCACGCGCCGCGTACAGCCCCGCGGCCAGGCCGGCCGGGCCGCCGCCGATGATCACGATGTCGTATTCCGTTGCCAAACCAAAATCCTAACGCAACTCAATGAACGGGGCTCCTCCTTCGAACGGAGAAGCCCCAGTCTACAATCGCCGCCCCGGAGCGGAGGCGTCCCCCTTTAGCGGGGGATGGGGGTGTCCCCCATCCTCAGAATCAGGCCAGCGCGTCGTCCAGGCGCTTCTTCAGGTCAGACTTCGGCCGGAAGCCGATGATCTGGCCCACGGGCTCGCCCTTCTTGAACACGAGCAGCGTTGGGATGCTGCGGATGCCGTACTTGGCGGCGGTACGCGGGTTGTCGTCCGTGTTCAGCTTGCGGAACTCGACCTTGCCCTCGTACTCCTCGGCCAGCTCTTCGACAATCGGCGCAACCATACGGCAGGGTCCGCACCACGGCGCCCAGAAGTCGACCAGCACCGGCTTGTCGGCCTCGAGGACGTCGGTGTCCCAGCTCGTGTCGTTTACGTCGCTTGGCTTGGTCATTGGTTGATACCTTCCTTCTACCACTCCAGACGCTTTGACTTCCGGAGTCCTTACTCCTATACTCTAGATACCCCCACGGGGTATGTCAAGAAGGGAAGAGGCCCGCAACAAGCTACCAGCAACAAGGAGCCTTCCCCAATCCCTGTTGCTTGTTGCCTGAAGCCTGTTGCTGGCGAAGCCATGGAAGAACCGAAGGGCATCACCACCCGCCTGCGACGCATCGAAGGTCAGGTGCAGGGCATTCAGCGCATGCTCGAGGCCGGCCGCGACTGCGAAGAGGTGCTGACGCAGATCATGGCGGTGCGCAGCAGTCTGGACCAGGTGGGTCTCCTGCTCATGGAGACGCACATCGAGAAGTGCGTGCTGGACAACCTGCCGCCGGACTCACCGATGACTAAGGAGTTGGGCGACGTCCTGAAGTCCTGGGCCCGCTTCGGCCTCGTGCCGGGGGCCCGCTCGGACGTGACCCCCTCGGAGCTGGTCTAGGGCTACCGGCACCCCGCGCAGCGCCGCGGCCTCGCGGCCTCTCTTCACCACCACCGTCTGTCTGACCTCGCGGGCCGGCCCGCCCCCGCGGCGGACCGCCGGCTGGCGGCCGGCCACCGAAACGCGGGCGCACGCCGCCTTCAGCCGCACCTTCCGTCCGTCCGCGTGGCGCGCTCCTGGGCGGGCCCGCACGGCCACCAGCAGGTGGCCTCCCGCCGGTTCGCCCGCGCGGCGCGGGCCGCGACTCCCCGGCGCTGGGCGGGCCCGAGAAGCGCGTGCGCCGCGGCCTCTCTTCCGGCAACGACTCGCGTTCGTCCGTCTGCTCACGTCGGCGCGGCGGCGGACCACCCGCGGCGTCTCTTGGATACGGCGGCCTCCCGCCGGCTCCTGCCGGCGGTGCGCCTCGCGGCCGCCACGGCGCCTTCGGTCTCGGGTACCAGACGGGTCCCTCCGCCCGTCCCTCTCGTCGTGGCCCGGCAGCGCGTGGCCCGCGACTCGGCGGACGCGGCGGCTGTGCGCCACGATCCGGACCGTCTCCGGTTCGCGGCGCCCGTGGCGTATACGGTCGCTCGCCACCCCGCGGCGGACGTGGCGCGTAGGGCCGCCCTTCGCTACGGGGGGCGCGCGGCGCGTACGGGCGTTCCCCGGTGCGAGGCCCTCGGGGCGCGTACTCGCGCGTCGGGCGCCGGTCTGGATACTCGCCGGGCGGCTGCTCCGACGGCTCGTCGGATACGGGCGGCATCTCCAGGCCCTCGCGCGGCGGCCCGTCCACACCCCGGAACGCCCGCCCGCGCGGCTCACCCTCGACAGGCATGCGCACCTCGCCGGCGCGCGTGGGCTTCGGAGTGACCATCGCCATCACCGTCAGGCGCTCCGTCCCCGTGTTCTCGATCGTGTGATCGATGCCCGGCGGGATCAGCGCCGCGTCCTGCGCCTGCAGCTCCTCGATTTGAAAACCGGAAGTCAGCCGCGCCGTGCCTTCGATGACCAGGTACAGCGAGTCTGAAGTATCCAGGCCGCGGCGCTTCTCGGTCTGACCCGCCTCCAGGCAGATCAGGTCGCAGGCCAGCCGCGGCCGGTCGAACAGCGTGACGCGAATAGGACGTTCTTTGAGAAACCGCCGGGAGCGGCCAATGTTGATTACATCCATGACAGGTCTATCGGCCGCCGGCCGTTGACTCCTCCTTCGATTCGACGAAGGAGGCACGCATCGTCTCCAGCAGGTCTGTGCCCGCTGCGCTATGCGCCAGTCTTAGCGCGTTCTTGATCGCCAGCGCGTCCGAGCGCCCGTGCGCGATCACCACTACGCCGTCTATGCCCATCAGGTAAGCCCCGCCGTACTCCTCGTACTTGAGTCGATTCAGAGCGCGGCGCAGCGCGGGCTTGAGCAAGATCGCCGCGCCGATGAACAGGGGGCTGCTTTTGATCACGCTGCGCACCTGCTCCAGGATGTAGTCCGCCACGCCTTCGCCCGCCTTGAGCGCGACGTTGCCCGTGAAGCCGTCCGTGACGATCACGTCGCAGACGGCCTTATGGATGTTCACGCCCTCGACGTTGCCGACGAAGTTCAGGCCCGAATCCTTGAGCCGGTCGTACGCCTCTACCGCCAGGTCGTTGCCCTTGCCTTCCTCTTCGCCGATGTTCAGCAGCCCGATACGCGGCTGCTTGATGCCGACAACCCTCTCGACGTAAGCCGATCCCATCTGCGCGAACTGCAGCAGGTGGCTGGCGCGGCAGTTGGGGTTTGCGCCTGCGTCGATCAGGAAGACCCGGCCGGCGTTGTATGGCAGCAGCATTCCCAAGGCGGGCCGTTCGACGCCGGAGATGCGGCCGAGCAGGAAGAAGGCAGACGCCGAAACCGCGCCGCTGTTTCCCGCTGATACGACCGCTGACGCCTCGCCCTTCTTGACCATCTGCGTTGCCACGTTAATCGACGCGTCGCGTCGCGTGCGCACCGCCTTGACGATCTCGCCCTCGTCCATCGTGATCGCATCGCCCGCGGCCACGACGCTGACGCGCGAGCTCTTGGGGTGCTTCGCCAGCTCCGGCTCGATCACGTCCGGCGGGCCCACCAGCGCGACTTCGATGCCGAATTCCTTCGCGGCCAGGAGGGCGCCCAGAACCTGCTCGCGCGGGGCAAGATCGCCGCCCATTGCGTCCAGCGCGACTCTCAAACAGCAGCCTCCGCTCTGGCCACGAATACCAGGTTGTCGCCGATTCCCACGGGAGCGAGGTCGTAGTCTCCGTAGACGTGGGTCACACGCAGACCGACCTGCTGCAATAATAGCGTCAACTCCGCCTGTGTGGAGTGACGCAGCTCGGTTTCGAACACGCTGCGCC
>DATDOP010000396.1:0-4427 GCA_035293185.1 Dehalococcoidia bacterium
CCGCAACGACTCTTACGCGATCCTGACGGAGCACCTGTACGACGCGTGGGAGAAGGCGGGCAGCGGGCTGGGCAACACGTTCCCGGGTGTTTCGAGGGAGGTGACGCCGGGGAGCTCGCGGCCGGACATGCTGGGAATCGACGTGCCGAAGTGGCTGATCCGGATCGACTACGTGTTCTGCACGTACGACTGGGAGGCGGTGGACGCGCGCATCGGGCCGTGGGACGGGAACAGCGACCACCGGCCGGTGATCGCGGAGGTGACGTTGAGGACGCACGAGTACGCCGGGCCGTAGAATGTCTGAGGCGATGCAAAGACCAGGCGCATTGTGCAGGACAGCAACGTCGCTTGCAGCGGCGCTCTTCGGCCTGACTGTGGGCATCCTCTCGACGTCAGTGACCGCAGGCGCCAATGGTTCCATCACGGTAGAGGTGATCGTCGACGGCGAGGACCGCTCCGGCGGCTCGTTTAGCGTAGTTGTCCTGCCAGCAGATTACCCTCAGCCAGTCGTGACGGAAGAGGTTGAGAAGTTCCGATACAAGACGGAGCGTGGTCGTGTTCGCGTCGAAGGCGTGGAGCCGGGCCGCTACCTAGTGGCGATTGTCCTGGCGAACTCGCTGATGAAAGAGAAACCGTCGGCGTCGGTCGAGGTCGTTGCTCCTGACTGGGTACGCAACAGCAGCGGTGTCACGTCCGGGTTCTGGCCGGCTTTTGAGGTTGAGGTGAGCGCTGGGAAACCGGACGCGTCGGTCAAGTTCGTCAGGGTGGGCTATGAACCCCTGCCAGAAGGCTTCCGGATACCATCGACCGGTGGCGGCGAGAACCCGCCCGGCCAGATCGCGCCGCCGGATACTGGTGACGGGGGCCTGCGCTAAAGGCCAGTGCGTTCGCGGTTGAGGGGAAGGTCACGCGAACGTTACAATGACGGCGACACGAGGCGCTCTCGCGGGGGCGCCTTTCTTCTTCGGCCCCATTTGTCTTCAGTAGATGAGGCCTCCACCTATCAAGGAGGGCACATGAACGGCAATACGAACGGTACCGGCACCTTCACAGTGAAGAAGGGCCTGGCACAGATGCTCAAGGGCGGCGTGATCATGGACGTGGTGACGCCGGAGCACGCGGCGATCGCGCAAGAGGCGGGAGCCTGCGCGGTGATGGCGCTGGAGCGCGTACCGGCCGATATCCGCAAAGACGGCGGCGTGGCGCGCATGTCAGACCCGAGCATGATCGAGGGGATCATGAAGGAAGTCAGCATCCCGGTCATGGCGAAGGTGCGCATCGGCCACTTCGTGGAGGCGCAGGTGCTGCAGGCGCTGGGCGTCGACTACATCGACGAGTCCGAGGTGCTGACGCCGGCCGACGAGGCGAACCACGTGAACAAGCACGACTTCACGGTGCCGTTCGTGTGCGGCTGCCGCGACCTGGGCGAGGCACTGCGCCGGATCAGCGAGGGCGCGGCGATGATCCGCACCAAGGGCGAGGCGGGGACGGGCAACGTCGTCGAGGCGGTGCGGCACATGCGCGCGGTGATGGACGACATCCGCAAGCTGCAGAACATGCCGGAGGACGAGCTGTACAGCGAAGCCAAGCGCCTGGGCGCGCCGGTGGAGCTGGTGCGCGAGGTCAAGGAGCAGGGTCGCCTGCCGGTGGTGATGTTCACCGCGGGCGGCATCGCCACGCCGGCGGACGCGGCGCTGATGATGCAGCTGGGATCGGACGGCGTGTTCGTGGGATCGGGCATCTTCAAGTCTGACAACCCGGCGCTGATGGCGAAGGCGATAGTGCAGGCGACGACGCACTTCCGCGACCCGAAGATCATCGCCGACGTGTCGCGGGGTCTGGGCGCGGCGATGAAGGGGCTGGAGATCGGCGCCATACCGGAGGGCGAGCTGCTGGCCAAGCGCGGGTGGTAGACGCCCCCAGCCTCCCCGCGCCCCGGAACAGGGAACAGGGAACACGAGGGTGACGGAGCTGCGGCTGGTGGCGGATCGGTGACTGGCAGAACAGACGAGTAGAAGAAAGGGCGGCCGCCGAGGGACCGCCCTTTCTGGTTCGGTGCCGTGTGGGAGCATCCCGGCCAGGCTGGTTCGCTGAGCAGCACCTTCGTCTTATCATGACGCCGTGATCATCGCCGTCATTGGAGGGTCGCAGGCGGGGGAGTCTGCGCTGGCGCAGGCTGAGGCCGTGGGGCGGGAGCTGGCGATGCGGGGCTGCATGTTGATCTGCGGCGGACACGGCGGCGTGATGGAGGCGGCGTGCCGCGGCGCGAGCGAGGCCGGCGGCCTGACGATTGGCGTGCTTCCGGAGGACGACGGCAGCCAGGCGAACCGATACGTGCAGATACCGATCGTCACAGGCATCGGCCTGGCGCGGAACCGGACGATTGTGCTGAGCGCGGACGCGGTGATCGCGATCGATGGCGGGTACGGGACGCTGAGCGAGATCGCGTATGCGTTGCAGGCAGGCAAGCCGGTCGTGGGGCTGGGGACGTGGTCGATCAGCAGTAACGGTGTCGAGGATGTGGCGATCCGGCGCGTCGACGACGCCGTGGAGGCGGTTAGGTGGGCTGTGGAGGCGGCGAGCGGCCAGCGGATTCAGAGCGGATAAGCGGATAAGGTCCTTGAAAATCAGCCTGCTACTCGCACATCGTTCGGCAGGCTGACGACCGAGGGGGTGAGGTGCGCAGCGTGACAGCGGCGGACGAGGAACCGAAAACTCAACGGGCGTGGCAGGCTGAGACGGATCCGTGGGCGAGAGCGAAAGATACGGCACGACAGAATCGCGCCAACCCGACGAGGGCGGAGAAGATCCTCTGGGAGGCTTTGCGCGCAAGGCGGTTGTATGGCGGCAGGTTTCGCAGGCAGCACGTGATAGACGGGTTCCTGGTCGACTTCTACTGTTCAGAGGCGCGACTTGTTGTAGAAGTCGACGGCGAAATCCATCGCTTCCAGGCAGAAGAGGATCGCGAACGGCAGCGAGCCCTTGAGGAGCGCGGCCTAAGGGTCATTCGATTTACAAATGCTGAGGTTATCGAGGATCTGGCTTCGGTTAGAAGACGGATCGCTGCTCACCTCACCCCTAACCCCTCTCCGACTTCGGAGAGGGGAACTCAACGCTCGAGAAGCAGTACGCCGAGACGAGAAGCGGGAGTCTGAGAGATGCCTGACGAACATATTGCGGCGGTGAGTGCGCTGGAGGTGCTGGACTCGCGGGGCAACCCGACGGTTGAGGTTGAGCTGCGCCTCCGGGACGGCAGCCGTGGGCGCGCGATCGTGCCGTCCGGGGCGAGCACGGGCTCGCACGAGGCGCACGAGCTGCGCGACGGCGACGCGACGCGCTACGGCGGCAAAGGCGTGCTGGACGCGGTGGCCAACGTCAACGGCGAGATCGCCGACGCGGTTGTGGGGCAGCTGGCGTCCGACCAGCAAGGGCTGGACCGGCTGATGGCGGCGCTGGACGGCACGCACAACAAGTCGCGCCTGGGCGCGAACGCGCTGCTGGGGGTGTCGCTGGCGGCGGCGCACGCGGTGGCGGCCTCGCGGGGGGTGCCGCTGTACGTGCTGCTGGGCGGCCCGGAGGCAAACCTGCTGCCGCTGCCGATGTTCAACGTGCTCAACGGCGGCAAGCACGCCACGCGCAGCACCGACTTCCAGGAGTTCATGCTCGCGCCGGTGGGCAGGCCGACGTTCGCGGAGGCGCTGCGGGCGGGCGCGGAGGTGTACCAGGCGCTGAAGAAGCTGCTGGACGCGCGCGGGTTGAGCACGAACATCGGCGACGAGGGCGGGTTCGCGCCGTCGCTGGGCAACAACGTGGCGGCGGTTGAGCTGCTGGTGCAGGCGATCGAGGCGGCGGGCTACCGGCCGGGCGAGGACGTGGCGATCACGCTGGACCCGGCAGCGAGCGAGATCTACGAGAACGGGCGCTACAACCTGGCGAGCGAGGGGCGCTCGCTGAGCAGCGCTGAGATGGTTGACCTGTGGGCTGACTGGGTGTCGAAGTACCCGATCGTGAGCATCGAGGACGGGCTGGCGGAGGACGACTGGGAGGGCTGGGTGCTGCTGACGCAGCGCCTGGGCGAGCGCATGCAGCTGGTGGGCGACGACCTGCTGGTGACGAACAGCGAGTTCCTGGAGCGCGCGATCGAAATGAAGGCGGCGAACGCGATCCTGGTGAAGGTGAACCAGATCGGCACGCTGAGCGAGGCGGTTGCGGCGACGCAGCGCGCGCTGACGACGCCGGGCTGGGCGGCGATGATCAGCCACCGTAGCGGCGAGACGGAGGACACGACGATCGCGGACCTGGCAGTGGGGCTGGGGACGGGGCAGATCAAGACCGGCGCCCCGGCGCGCGGCGAGCGCACGGCGAAGTACAACCGGCTGCTGCGCATCGAGGCGGAGCTGGGTCCGAGGGCGCGGTATGCGGGTGGT
>DATDOP010000397.1:0-2560 GCA_035293185.1 Dehalococcoidia bacterium
CATCTCGAGCTTGAAGTACAGCTCGTCGATGCCGAGCGCGGGGCCGATGTGGTTGGAGCGCACCAGGGGCGTGCTGCCCTCGCCGAGGTTGATGCGCGGCGTCGCTGAGGTCAGCGGCAGGAAGTCCGCGTAACGCTCGAGGACGCCGACTCGCCCGCTACTCCTGGGTAACGTCGTAGGCACGGCCGCGAATGTCCCGTATTTCTTTCTCGAGCGCAACGATCGTGCGTTTGCGGATGTCCGCCTCCAGCTCGCGCAGGCCGTTCAGGTAACCGGCGATGTTTTCGCACTCCAGCACCAGGTGCTCGCGCAGCTTGCGCAGGTCGTCCTGGTAGCCGGACATGCGCGCTTCGAGCAGCGCGGCGCGTTCGTCCTGCTGGCTGAGCCGGTCATCGACGTGCGCCAGCTCCTCGCTGATGTCGTTGAGGCGCTCGTTGTGGCGCGTGCGCTCCGCCTGCACCAGCTCCAGGCGGTCGTCGATGCGGCTGATCTTGTTCGTTTCGGCGCGTACCGTCTCGAGTTCGCCTTCCAGGCGCCGCAGCGCTTCGAAGCTGCTGTTGATCCGCTCGCGCTGGCTGTTGTCTTCGCTCTGCAGGCCGAGGACGGCGCTGGAGAGGCGCTGCAGCTCGGTGTCCATGCGGCTTAACGTGCTGACCGCGCGCGACTGGCTGGAATCGGCCTCGGTGAGCATCTGCTCCAGCGTCTCGAGGCGCATCGTCAGCTGGGAGGCCATCTCCAGCGTGCGGCGGTTGTGCTCTTCGGCGCCGGCCAGGCGTTCGCCCCAGCTCTCGATGTAGCGCTCGATGTCGCTGAAGTGGCGGCCAATATCGTTGCGGTCCTGGCGCACGCGCTCCGCCTCGGCGACTTCGCGGCGCTCGGTCTCTTCGCGCGTCTGACGCAGGGAGTGGATGTCGTCCTGGGCGCGCACCAGGGCCTCGCGCGCGGCGCGCATGTCGTCCTGCATGTGCTGCACGGCGGAGCCGATGCCATCGAACTGGCCGAGGGCGGTGCGCAGCTGGTGCGAGGTCTCGGCGGCGTCGGTGGCCACGGCCCGGCTCTGCTCGGCCGCCTGCTGCACGAGCGCCAGGCGGCTCTTGATCTCGGAAAGCTCCGTGTGCACCCAGGCCAGGGTGTCGCCGGTGAGCGGGATCTCGCGCTTGGTGGTCACTGTTCTTCCACGCGGATGAAGTTGCCGATTTCCTGGACGACGGGCAGGTCGGCCACCGCCTTCAGGGCTTGCTGCATCGACGCCTCGCGTGCCTCATGGGTCATGATAACCAACTCAGCCGTGTTTGACGTTGGGTCGGCCTCTTTCTGAATCACGGAGGCGATGCTGATCCGCGCGTCGCCCAGCTTCGTGGCGATTTGGGCCAGCACGCCGGGCTGGTCGATCACGGTGAGACGTATGTAGTAACGCGTGACCAGCTCGCTCATTGCCACGATCGGCGCCGGCGCCTCCTCCGGGGCGTAGCTGGCGCGCCGGCCGCCGATCACGGTCTGCGCCGCGTCGAGGATGTCGGCGATCACCGCGCTGGTCGTGGGGAAGCCGGCGCCGGGGCCCTGGAAGTTCACCCGGCCGATGAGGTCGCCCTCGACCTGGATGGCGTTGAGCACGCCGTCGACCTTCGCCAGCGGCGCGTCCGCAGGCAGCAGCACGGGATGGACGCGCGCCTGGACGCCGCCGTCGCGGCGGTGGGCCAGCGCCAGCAGCTTGATCGCGTAGCCCAGCTCGGCGGCGTAACGAAAGTCCTTGGCGGTGAGCTTCGTGATGCCTTCGCGGTAGATGTCGTCGCGGCGGACGGGGGCGCGAAAGGCCAGCGTCGCGAGGATCGCCAGCTTGTAGCGCGCGTCCTCGCCTTCGACGTCGTTGGCGGGATCGGGCTCGGCGTAGCCCAGCTCCTGGGCCCGGCGCAGCGCGTCGCCGAAGTCGGCGCCTTCGCGGCTCATCGCGGTGAGGATGTAGTTGGTGGTGCCGTTGATGATCGCGGAGACGGCGCTGACGTCGTTGGCCAGCAGGTCACGCTTGAGCGGGGCGATGATCGGGATGCCGCCGCCGACGCTGGCCTCGTAGAGCAGATCGACGCCGTTTTCCCGCGCCAGGGCGAGGAGCTGCGGCCCGTGCTTGGCCATGACTTCCTTGTTCGCGGTGACCACCTGCTTGCCGTTGCGCAGCGCCCGGCTGATCCAGTCGACGGCGGGCTGCTCGACGCCCAGCAACTCGACGACGATGTCGATGCTGGGGTCGTCCAGGAGCCGCGAGGCGTCGTTGGTCAGGAGGGTGGCGTCGATGCCTTTGCGAGGACGCGACAGGTCACGCACGAACACGCCCGCAACCTCCAGCGGACGCCCGAGCCTTCGCGAGTAGGTCTCGCGCTTCTCGATCAGGACGCGTGCTACCTCGGCGCCGACGGTGCCGGCGCCGAGCAGGGCGACGCGCACGACGGCTGAATCAGCCACCGGGGATCGCGGCCCCGACCCGGTTGGCCAGGCTTTGCACCTGCTCGGGCTTGAGGTTGTAGACCAGGATCGTGTTGTTGAACGCGACTTCGAGGAGAGCCTG
>DATDOP010000398.1:0-2809 GCA_035293185.1 Dehalococcoidia bacterium
GGACCAGGTGCGCCAGACGGCCGCGGACGGTGACGGGCCCGTAAACGCGCTGGACTTCGCCGTGCGCAAGGCGCTGCTCGAGTTCTACCCGGCGCTCGACAGCGTGCGCCTCGTCGACTACAAGGTGCGCGTCGTGGACTCCACGGCGGGCACCGGCGCCTCGGTGCGCGTGCTGATCGAGTGCAGCGACGAGGAGAACGAGTGGCAGTGCGTCGGCGCCTCGACGGACATCATCGAGGCGTCGTGGCTGGCGCTGGCAGACGCCTACGAGTGGTGGCTGATGAGGCACCCGGGGTAGACCAACGCTGCACGCGAGCCATTGAGCTCGGGTTGCTCCTGGCCGATACTGTCGTAGATGAGACCAGGCTTGACGTTGGGCTTCTGGCGGCCGTCGCGCGGCCTGGTCCTGGTGCTACCTCTGCTGCTGGTGCTCGGAGGCATCAGACTGTCGGCTCGCACGCCCCTGGACTTCAGTAGCCACGCGACTGTGAGCTCGAAGGTGCCGATGTGGGCCTTGAGCATAGACTTCGTGCTGCTGGGCGTCCCGTTCATAGTTGCCGGGCTATGGGCGTTTCGCCGAGTCTGGATTCGTACTGCGCAGCAGTTTCGCGTCGATGTGGCCCACGCTCCGCTGGGCTTCGGGGGTACGCTGCCGACGGTCCTGGCCTTATTCCTGGCTTCCGTGAATCCGCACAGCATGTTTTCCTACAGCTGGTCGTCCCCGGGAGGCCTGCAGGGCGGCATCTACTCCATGCTGGCGACGCTGGTGTTCGCGAGCCTTTGGGCGGGGATCATGGGCGTTTTTCTCTTCCTCTATGTGACGGGCATCGTCTCCGAGGGCTCGGGAAAGTATGACAAGCGCGCCGGAGAAACGGACGCGGTCGGCAGGCTGATCGACGAGATGAAGGGCTCTAGAACGGGCTGACGCCGAAGGCGGGCGCTTCTGGTAGAGTGATCGCGGAGCGTTGGGTGAAACAGACCGATCTCGAACGCAAGAATCGGGCCGACCGCCTGTATGAGCAATACGCCAGGCCGCTGGAGCGAGAGCATGCAGGCGAGTTCGTGGCGATATCGGCCGAAGGCAAGACTGTTCTGGGCGCCGACCTGAAAATGCTGGTCTCGAAAGCGAAGGCCAGCCTGGGCCCCGGGAACTTCATCTTCAAGATTGGCGACCGTGCTGTCGGAAGGTGGCGGTGAACCAGGGGGTCGAAGGCTCTCGTTTCCCGTACATCCCGCTCCGCATTTCGTTGGCTCTAGCTGAGCTGACAGTAGAGGCACTCGTCGACACCGGCTTCGATGGCGATGTTGTGCTGCCATCTACCGTCGTCTCCGGGCCCGCTTCAGGCCAGCCTGACGCCTTCTTGACCTGGCGTCTGGCAGACGGCTCGGACGTCGTTACGGGTTCGTACCTCGCAACTGCAAGTATCCCCGGTCTTCCCGGATTGCACTCCGTGCTGGTTTCCGTGTTGGGAGACGAGTCGATCGTTGGCAGAGGCCTAACCGACCATTACCGAGTGGTCTTCGATCACGGTGAGCGCGTGATCATCGAACCGTAAGTTGGCCGTTTAGAACGGGCTGACGCCGAACGCCGTTACCGAGAACGCGGTCTTGCCGCCGTCCATCGAGAGCACCAGCACGAGCTCGTCGCGCTTGAGGTCGCTGCTTTTGATCACGTCGGCGTTGCGGCGCAGGACAGTTCTGTCGTCGATGACGAGGTCGGCGTGCTCGCCGGTTGAGAGAACCTCGAGTGTGAGTTTCGTGTCCGTTGCGAGGAGGACCTGACCGACGCGCACAGAGGTATTGCGCGACTCGTACTGCCTCAGCAGGTCTTCCAGCGCGTTTCGGGCGAGGCGCCCCTCTTCGACGGCGCGCAGGACTTGATCGCGCAGGCGTTCCGGAAGGGCCTGGATGCGCTCACGCAGCGCCGAGGGCAGGTCGTCCAGGGCAGATGACTTAGGTGTGGGCCTTATCGTCAAGGTATCGCCCCTGAAGACAATTGTCTCGCGGGCCGAATCCTCGCCGTCAGAGACCAGCTTCACGGCCAGGGCGCCGCTTACGCCCGCCAGCGCCAGTACGAGGACCGCTGCGATCAGGAGGAAGCGTGTTCTCTCGCTCACGGCTCGTCGTCGGGGCGCGCCCAGGCGGCATCGACTTCCGGCGGCGGTGCGTCCTTCGGCACGGGCAGCGTGATCACGAACTCGGTGCCGGCTTCGGCGCTGCTGCTGGCGGTGACATCGCCGCCGTGCGCTTCGACTATTTCGCGCGTGATCGCCAGGCCCAGGCCCGTGTTCGCGTCCTTGCTGGCGCCCGCGGGGTCGGCCTGGAAGAAGCGCTCGAAGATGTGCGGCAGGGCTTCGGCCGGAATCGGCGCGCCGGTGTTGTGCACGGAGAGCTGGACGTTGCCGTTATCGGCGTGCGAACGCAGCGTGACCGTGCCGCCGGCGGGCGTGTGTCGCACCGCGTTGTCGACGATGTTGGCGAGCGCCTGCTCCAGGCGGCGGCCGTCGGCGTTGAGCCGGGGCGTGGGCGCCGGCAGGGAGCGCAGACGAACGCCCGACTGCTCGGCGCGGCGGGCGAAGCGTTCTCGGGTGGCCTGCAGCAGCTCGTTGGGCTCCATGTCGTCCGGCTGGATGCGGAACTCGCCGGAGTCGACCTGCGAGAGGTAGAGCAGGTCATCGACGAGACCGCGCATGCGCACTGCCTCATCGTTGATGATGCGTCCCGCCTCGGCGTAAGCCTCCGGCGTGCTCAGCGAGCCGTCGACCATGGCCTGCGAGAAGCCGTGAATCGAGGTCAGGGGCGTCTTGAG
>DATDOP010000399.1:0-4157 GCA_035293185.1 Dehalococcoidia bacterium
CTGTCTGCAGGCGCTGGCGGCGCAGGACTACCCTCACGACCGCTTCGAGGTGTTTGTGCTCGACGGCGGCTCCACGGACGCCACGGAGTACGAGACGCAGCACGCCGCCAACGCCGTCGGCCTGACGGTCTACTTCGCGCCGAACCCCAAGAAGACGGCAGCGACCGGCTTCAACCTCGGCCTGACCCTGGCCCACGGCGAGATCATCATCAAGGTGGACGGGCACACGCGCGTGGCGCCGGATTTCCTCTCGGCAAACGTGAAGGCGCTGCACGACAGCGGCGCCGACGCCGTGGGCGGGCCGATCGAGACTCGCGGTCACGGCGCGGTGGGGCGCGCGATCGCGCTGGCGATGTCGTCGCGCTTCGGCATCGGCGACGCGGCGTTTCGCGACGCCGAAGCCGCCGAGCAGTGGACCGATAGCGTGCCCTACGGCGCCTACCGTCGCGATGTGTTCGACCGCATCGGCGGGCTGGCGGAGGATATCGACCGCGGCGAGGACGACGAGTTCAACTACCGCCTCCGCCAGGCCGGCGGCCGCATCCTGCTCTCGCCCAGCATCCGCTCCACCTACTACTGCCGCAGCGACTTCGAGGCGCTGGCCCGCCAGTACTGGGGCTACGGCCTGGCGAAGGCAAAGGTCCTGCAGCGCCATCCGGGGCGCTTCCGCGCGCGGCACCTGGTGCCCTCAGCCCTGGTTGCCACGCTGGCCGGCGGAGCGTTGCTGGGCGCGATAGACCGCAGGTTTGGCTGGCTGGCGGCGCTGGCTGGCGGCGCCTACGCGGTCGCGGCCTGGCTGGCGGCGCTCCAGGAGACGAAGGGCGACGCCCGCGAAGCACGCAACGTGGCCGCGGCGTACGCCTGCATCCACCTGGCGGCGGGCGCGGGCATGCTCGTCGGGCTGATCAAGGGGTTGCTGGACAAGAAGACGCGGCCGGACGGAACCGAGTCTTGAACTCGCGTCCTTCGACAGGCTCAGGACGAACGGACCAGAACGGCGAGGCCGACCGCGTCAAGGCCGCCTACGCCCGCCGCGACGAGCTCGGCCTGGACGCCCGCTACGAGTACTGGCAGCCCGCCAACCTGTTCATCTACCAGGCGCGGGAGCGGGCCCTGCTGGCCCACCTGCGCAAGGCAAGCCTGCTGCCGCTCACAGGTCGCCGGGTGCTGGACGCCGGCTGCGGCGACGGCAGCGTGTTGCGCGACCTGCTGCGCTACGGCGCCAACCAGCGCGACCTCGACGGCATCGATCTGCTGCCCGAGCGCGTCGAACGGGCGAAGGCGCTGCTGCCCTGGGCGAAGATCGAAACCGGCGACGCGCAAACGCTGCCCTACGAAGATGAGACCTTCGACCTCGTGCTCGGTTTCACGCTGCTCTCCTCGGTGATGGACCCGGCCGCGCGCAAGGCCGTCGCGGGCGAGATGCGGCGCGTGACCAGGCGCGGCGGACTGGTGCTGGTCTACGACTTCCGCCTCAACCCGCTGAACCGCGACGTGCGTCCGGTGCCCACCGCGGAGCTTCAGGAGTTGTTCGCGGGCTCGACGGTCGAGTTCAAGTCGACGACGCTGGCGCCGCCACTGCTGCGGACGCTGATCAAAGCGCCCGGAGGCTGGTTCGCTTGTAGCGCGCTCGATATGCTACCTTTCCTCAGAACTCACTACGTAGCGGCCGTCCACGTCTAGTCCAGGCCGCTCTGCAGGCTGCTTTGCCAGACGATTTCCTGCCGATCGCCCAACCTGACCTCGACGACGATGACGTCGCCGAGGTTGTCGATACGCTGCGTAGCGGCTGGCTGGTCTACGGCCCCAAAACCCAACGCCTGGAGCGCGAGTTTGCGGAAATGGTCGGCGCCGAATACGCGCTGGGCGTGAACTCCTGCACGGCTGGGCTGCACCTCTCGCTGCTCGCGGCGGGCGTAGGCCCCGGGGACGAAGTAATCACGACGCCCCTGACTTTCGCGGCGACCGCCAACGTCATCCTGCACGCCGGCGCCACGCCGGTGCTCGCCGACATCTGCGCCGATGACCTGAACATCGACCCGGAGCAGATCGAGCGCCGGATCACGCCCCGGACCAGGGCGCTGATTCCGGTGCACTACGCCGGCATCCCCTGTCGCATGGATGAGATCCTCGACATCGCCCGGCGCCACAACCTGACGGTGATCGAGGACGCGGCGACGGCGGCGGGCTCCGGCTACAGGGAGCGCATGGTCGGCAACATCGGCGACCTGACGGCGTTCAGCTTCTACCCCGTGAAGAACATGACGACGGGCCAGGGCGGCATGGTCACGACCAACGACAAAGCCCTTGCCGACCAGATCGTCGCGCTACGCAACCACGGGCTCGACTCGAACGCCTGGAACCGTTATTCGTCCGAGGCAAACCGCCTCTTCTACACGATGAGCGCGCCGGGCTTCAACTACGGCATGTTCGACCTCCTGGCGAGCATCGGGCTGGGGCAGCTGCGGCGCCTGCCGGAGTTCAACGAGAAGCGCCGCGTGTTGGCGGGGCACTACACGCGCGCCTTCGCCGGCCTGCCGCAGATCGAGACGCCGGCCGTGCGCGACGACGTGACCAGCAACTGGCACCTCTACGTGATCCGGTTGCGCGATGCGAAGGTCACGCGCGCAGAGCTGGCGGCCGGACTGAAAGAGCGCGGCATCGGCACGTCGGTCCACTACTACCCGATCCACTACCACCCCTACTACCGTGAGCGCTTCGGGTTCCAGGGCGGCGACTACCCGGTCTGTGAGGCGGAGTTCGAACGCATCCTGTCGCTGCCGTTGTTCCCGAGGATGAACGAGGCGGACGTGGAACGGGTGGTGTCGGCGGTAGGCGAGATCGTTGGCTGACGCTGCTTCTTCGCGCGGAATGCGACTCGAGGACTCATCAGAGCCTTGCCGCGCTCGCGACGCATCGCTGCCGCGCTGCTTCGCCCCCACGCCCCTTGGGAAAAGGGACGCTGGGGGGACACACCCCAGACTCCGCGCGCCTGGGCTGCGCCTCCGCTACCCCTGCCCGGTTGGTGAATTCGCAATCCTGCTGAGACACCCTGTATCCGTCTCGATCGCTGCTTACTTCGTTAGAAGCCGAGGATGTCTCTGTGGACAGCAGTGACGAGTTGCAAAGGCGGGCCTTTGACGTCGTGCTGTCGGCGCTGGGGTTGATCGTACTGGGCCCGCTGATGGGCTTGATCGCGCTGCTGATCAAGCTCGAGTCCCCGGGGCCGGTCCTGTTCAAGCAGCAGCGCGTCGGCAAGGACGAAGAGCTGTTCGAGGTCATGAAGTTCCGCTCGATGACGGTCGCCCCGCCCACCGAGGAGCGCGCCGTCGAGACGATCGACGATATCGACTCCTTCGTGTTCAAACCCAGAGGCCAGAAGACACGCATCGGCCGCGTGCTGCGCGCATCGAGCCTGGACGAGCTACCGAACCTGTTGAACGTCCTGCGCGGCGAGATGAGCATCATCGGCCCGCGCCCGGACGAGCCCGAGCTGGTGGCGCAGTACCGGCCCGAGTGGCGCCGGCGTCACACGGTGAAACCGGGCATCACCGGCCTCGCCCAGATCAACGGTCGCGCAGACTTGACATATTCTGAGATGATGAACTACGACCTCGAGTACGTGGACAAGCGCTCGTTCGCGGGCGACGTACGCATCCTGCTCAAGACCTTTGGGGTCGTGGCGCGGCGCGAAGGAGCGCGATGAAGGACGCAACCAGCAACGGACGCCTGGGTCAGGCCGGCCGCGTGGCGCTCGCCCTCGTCTTCGATATCGCCATCGTGCTGATCGCCTACACCATCGCCCTCTCGCTGAAGTTTGACGGCGAAGTGCCCGGCGCATCCTGGCGGACGCTGGCCTGGGCCGGACCGCTGATCGGTTGCGCTTACATCATGGCCTACCAGGCGATCGGCGTGTATCGCACGGCCTGGCAGTACGGCAGCCTGCGCGACGCTCTGCTCCTGGCCGTCGCGGTGGCGCTGGTGACGGCGGGCATCCTGGTGGTCAACGCCCTGCTGCCCAAGCGCGACATCCCGCTGACGGTCAACGTGATCAGCGCTGCCTTCATCCTGCTGGGCCACGGCATGGTCCGCATGCTGCCCCGCCTCTGGGGCTCCAACGGCACCACCCTTGCCTCCGACACGCCGCGACAGCGCGT
>DATDOP010000400.1:0-9097 GCA_035293185.1 Dehalococcoidia bacterium
ACGCGCTGTCCCTCGCCGGTGCGCAGCTTGTGGTAGATCGCCAGCGCCGTGCCGAACGTCGCCAGCGTCCCTGTGCCGATGTCGATCAAGTTGTACGGGCCGAGCACGGACGGCGGGTCGCTGGCGCGTTCCATGATCCCGGACACCGCCTGTCCCTGGCGCTCCCAGCCGCGCCCCAGCCAGGGACCGCCGTCGCCGTAGCAGCTGCCGGACGTGTAGATGATCCGCGGGTTGCGCGCCTTCGCCTCCGCGTAGCCGATGCCCAGGCGGTCCGACGTGCCGGGAGACATGTTCTCGACGATGACGTCTGCCTCTTCGACCAGCTTCCAGTACGCCTGCTGCGCCTCAAACGACTCGAGGTCGAGCAGCAGCGACTCCTTGCCGCGGTTCAGGTAACCGCCGACGCCCGCCTTCGGCGCGTTGATCTTGATCACGTCCGCGCCGAACTCGAGCAGCAGCCGCCCGCACGTCGGGCCGGCCAGCGCCACGCACACGTCCAGCACCTTGATGCCCTGCAACGGGTGGCTGAGGTCAGGTTCGTTGCCGGCCGCGGGGTCTTGCGTCCTCGCGGGCTCCGCGAGGATCTCGGCGCGGTCGGCGTCCAGCGCGTGACGCGGGCCTTTGGGGCCGCTGGGCGTCGAGAGCAGCTTCGCCGGCAGTCCCGCCATCCACGTCCGGCCCAGCTCGGGGTCGTCCAGCTGCGTGACGGCGCCGATCTCCCGCGCGTGTTCCGTCTCGATCCATTCGTCGACCGTCCTGCACCAGCCGATCGCCGCCCCCGCGCGGTTGCCGATTTCCTCCCACTCAGCCGCCGTCTTCGTGAGAAACAGCTCGCGCAGCTTCGCGTGCAGGCGCTGGTTGAGCGCCTCGTCACGCAGCTTGACGATGTCCAGCAGCTCCGGCTCCCACGTCTCCGTCAGCCCGGCCTCCCGGGCGAACCAGGTCCAGTGCCGCGCGCTGGAGGTGTCGAATTGGACGTACTTGCCGTCCCGGCAGCGGAAGGCGCCGGAGCCGCGCAGGTGGATCGGCCGCGGCGGATGCAGACCTCTTTCATTGGCATAAGCGCCGGAGTGCCCGATCAGCGTGAACATCGCGTCGAATAGCGGCGACTCGACGATCTGCCCGCGCCCCGTGCGCTGCCGCGCGATCAGCGCCATGACGACACCGGTTGCTCCCAGAAACGCCGCGAAGTTCGACGCCAAAGGCACGGCGGAGTAGAAGGGCCGCGTCCAGTCCCACTCCGGCGGCTCCTCGCCGGCGCGCGGGCTGCAGTTCTCGGTCGCCGCGTCGACGATCCCTTCCCAGGCTTGCATGCCGGCGCGCGGGTCGTCCTTCGCGAAGCCGGGCATCGAGCAATAGACCAGGCGCGCATTTCGCTGCGTCATCGCCTCCGCGCCGAGGCCCAGGCGCTCCATGACACCGGGACGAAAGTTCTCGGTTACCACGTCCGCGCCCTCGACCAGCCGCTGCGCGATCGTGAGGTCCGCTGCGTCCTTCAGATTCAGCGTTATGCGACGTTTGCCGCGGCTGTAGAAGGCGTCGGAAGGGTGCTGCCAGCGCGGGCCGCCCGGCGGGTCGACGTGGATCACGTCCGCGCCCTGGTCGGCGAGCATCACGGCGGCCAGCGGCCCGGCGATGTACTGGCCGAAGTCGATTACGCGTACGCCGTCGAGCGCTCCCGCCACCGTGGTCTCCTAGACGCGGACGAACTTCTGGATCTGGTGCCCCGCGCACTCGGCGCCGACACGCCCGGCGCGCACGCCGTACGTGCCCGTCACCTCGGCGACGTAGACGCTGCCCTCGCCGTCGACACAGATACCGTGCGGCGCAATGAAGTTGCCCGGCGCGCAGCGCTTGTCACCGTCGGCGCCCCAGCGCGTAATCAACCCGCCCGACAGGTCATAGACGCTGACGCGCCCCGGCATGTCCTCGGCCGCCTGGCCGTGCACGAAGGAGCCCTGGCCCGCCTGCACCGGCCGCCACAGCTCTGCCACGTAAACCAGCCCGTCCGGCCCCACGGTTATCGCGCAGGGACGCAACACGTCCGTCCACTGCTCCAGGTACTTCCCGTCCGGGCTGAACACCTGGATGCGGTCGTTCTCGCGGTCGCAGACCAGGACGCGGCCGTCCGGGTCGCACCAGATGCCGTGTGGCAGGTGGAACTGACCCGCCGCCGTCCCGACCTCACCCCATGACTGCTTCAGCGTCCCATCCGCCGCGAAGCGGTGCACGCGCGCGTTACCGTAGCCGTCGGCCACGTACAGGTCGCCGTTGGGGCTGATCGCCATGTTCGTGCAGCTGTTGAACGGCCCCGCAGCCCGCGCGACGGTCTCGTTGTGGTGTACCGCGGGCTTGCCCGTCGTGTCATAGCCGGTGTCCGACTTCACGCCCGGCGTGCCCAGCGTCAGCAGCAGCTGACCTTCAGGAGTGAACTTGCGCACCACGTGGTCGCGGTTGTCGGTGCAATAGACGGAATCGTCCGGGCCGATCGTGATGCCGTGCGCGTTGCCGAAGACGCCGTCGCCCCAGGAGCTGAGGAAGTTGCCGTCGCTGTCGTAGACGATGACGCGGTCGGCGTGGCGGGTGTGCAGATAGACGCGCCCCTGCGAGTCGGTGGCGACCGCGGCAACGTCTTCGTGCTTCAGGTGATCCGGCTGCTTCTCCCAGTCCTCAACGACGCGGAAGTTGACGGTTGACGTTGCCACGGTGACCTCCGATGTCTGAATGCGGGGACTCTGGTCGCGGGACGTGCGCTTGATCAGGCCTCGGGGGGCAGCCAGCCCCAGGGGTGCGGCCCCCACTCCGGCGCGAATACCTCGCCCGCCCTGATCGTCTGCACGGGGACCATCGCCTTGTCGCCGGTGAACTCTTTCTGCGTCGTGTCGATGAACTTCCACTTGCCGTTGGCGACGTCGAAAATCGTGATGTCTGCCTCGCGCCCGACCGCGATCGCCCCCAGCTCGTTTGACAGCCCCAGCGCCTTCGCCGCGTTGACCGTGGACATACGCACCATGTCCTTGACCGTGTAACCGGCGGCCATGAAGCGGCCCATGCACTCCATCAGGCTGTAGACAACCCGGCCGCGCCCGCCCGCCGTCAGGTCGCTGCTGATCGTGTCGGGGATCAGCCCCAGCTCCGCCTGGCGTCTGCAGACGTCGATGCCGAAGTTACCCGCGCCCAGCGCCGGGTCCAGCACCACGCCGCGGTTGCGCGCCTCCTGCAGCTCCGGGATCAGCTGCGTGCGCGCCTCGTCAGACATCACACCGCCGGGGCTGGGCGTCGAGAGGTGCGTCAGGATGTCGCCGGCGTCGAAGCTCTTGAGCAGGAACCGCGTCGCCTTCGACGCCTTGTCGTAGTCGCCGGCGCGCATGTCGCCGATGTGCACCATCAGCGGCAGGTGGTGCTCGCGCGACACCTTCTTGCACAGCGTGATCAGGTCCTCGCTCTGTTCCTGGGCCACGGGCCCCACCATGCGCAGCTTGAAGCCCTTGATGAAACCGGGGCTTGCTTCGATGCAGGCGGCGATCGCCTTCTCGTTCACGTCTTCGAGGCTGTTCACGTCGGCCCAGCCTGGCATCGTGTGGGCGTAGCTGCCGACGTTGACGAAGGCGATGATCCGCGTCTTCGCTTTGGGCATGACGTGGGCGCTGAGCACGCCGATGTTCGCGACACCCACCGACCCGCAGTCGAGCACCGTGGTGACGCCGGAGTGCACTCCCACCTGGTCGGGGTCGCAGCAACCCATGCCGACGCCGGGCGTCGTCGAGCCGTAGGCAACGTGGGTATGGATGTCGATCAGGCCCGGCGTGACATAACGGTTGTCACCCTTGACCTCGATGACGCGCTTCGCTTCGGTCGCCGGGATGTCGGCCTGCACGGCCGCGATCTTGCCGTCCGTGATGCCGATGTCCAGCTTGCCGTCCAGGTTCTGGCCCGGGTCCAGCACGTGGCCGCCCTTAATCAGCAGATCGTAGGGCAAGATGAAGCTCCCTTCTCTGATCAAGCGTCAGCCTTCAGCAATCAGCTATCAGCGGGGTGGGGCGGGGGCTGATAGCTGACAGCTGACCGCTGATAGCTCTTGGCTATACGCGCGCGGCCAGGCTCTCCGGCGTCACGTTCTCTCTTTCGGTGACCTGCTTGACCACGAAATCGTAGGTGCCGTGCTTCGTGCCGCTGGCGTCCAGCGTGCAGTCGACCACGAGCTCCGGCGCGAAGTAGTCGTCCTCCTCGTTGCCCGGCTCGCCGCCGACGTAGAGCTGCGTCGTGATCGGGCTTGAGTTGCCCTGGACCCTGACGTGCAGGTGCTTGGCCTCGCGCGGCTCGTAGCAGCCGGGGATGATCGTCGTGAACTCGTAGCGGCCCTGCGCGTCCGTGATCTGGTAGCCGTGGTAGCGGTAACCGATCATGTCGTAGTTGCCCGCCGCGTCCGAAGACCAGAGGTTGACGATCGCGTTCGGGATCGGCGTGCCGCGCTCGTTGAGCACGCGGCCCGTGAGGATCAGCTCCGGCTTGTCGCCGGGCTCCAGCAGGTTGGAGCGCATCGGCGTGCCCAGCCGGAAGTACGGCCCTTCGATCTCGCGCGGCGTCTGCTGCAGCTCACCCGGCTGCGGCGGCTCCGGCTGCCTGACAAACTTGCCTGCGGACTTCCCTCGGATGGTTTCGGTTGCCATGTTGGCCTCCTCTGCTCTGTAACCAAACTGTGTCGACTGCAGTTTATTACTTTCGCGGCCGGTTTCGAGACCTCGCTCGCTGTTCTCTGCATTTGACCCTCCCAACAAAGGGTGGAAAGATACGTCCACGAAACATGGTTTCACGAATAACGAAACGCAAAGACGACGAGACGCCGGCGGCCCAGGATGACGATGCCTACCGTTGGGTGGCCGATGGCGCCCGCCAGTACTCGGAGCTTCTGGAGTCCGCCGACCCGCTGGCGATCGCCGTGCAGCTGGCGCTCTGGCAGGCCAACCACGCTCAGTTCCTCGCCAACTCCCGCGCCATCGATGCCCTCGGCCTGCCGGTGAGCATCACGGGCAGCCGTCTCGCGGTGATGCGCACGCTCTACTGCGCGCCGGGCAAGCAGCTGGCGCTGAGCGCGATCAGCAAGCAGGCCGGTATCAGCCCGACAATGGTCACCAACCTGATCGATGGCCTCGCCCGGGGCGGCCTCGTACGCCGCGTCGGCAGCACGACCGACAGGCGCGTCAGCATCGCCATCCTTACCAGGGAAGGTGAAGAGACCTTCGACCAGGTCCTGCCGGTCATGAGCGACCGTATGACCGACGCCTGCGCCGGCTTCAGTGAAGCCGAAAAGCAGCAACTCCTTAGCCTCCTCCAACGTCTGTTCTAATTCCGGCAGTCCAGCGCTAGTCCGTCGCAGCCCGCCGCTGACGCTGCCTGAAATCAGCTCGCTCAGCGCAACTCGACCGCTCGCTAATATCGAAATCATGAATATCTCAGCTGCCAGCGCGGCATGGCTGCTCCACCCCTGAACTCCGTTCGAATTCGTCATCCGACGTCGGATTGCTTCTCCATTTCCGACATCCGTTCCACCAGGAGGTAAACTCGGCAGGTCGAAATTACAGGGGTTGACAAAATTAGTCAAACCTTCATCATTCTGACCGTCGGACCTTCTCGCCCCCCTCGTGTGGGATCACGCTTCGAAAGGGAGAACTATGGCAACCTACTGGCAGCAAACCCTGAATCGACGCATCTCACGCAGGCGCGCCCTCGCCGCCACCGGCGCCACCGCGGCCGCGGCCGCCTTTCTCGCGGCCTGCGGCGGTGGTGACGATGATGCCGATGAACCGGAGGACAAGTCCGGCCTCCTGACCAAAATCCAGGACACCACCAAGCAGGCCAAGCCCGGCGGCACGATGGTCATCCCGATCAGCGCTGACCTGCAGAGCCTCGACCCCAACTTCACGACTAGCGGCTCCGCCAACGCGCCGTTCGTTTACAGCCGGCTGTTCCTCTACAAGCCCGGCACCAACCCGGCGTCCGCTGAGGGCGACGTCCTGCCCGACGCCGCCGAATCGGCCGAGATCTCGCCCGACGGCCTGACGATCACGATGAAGCTGCGCAGGAACGTTAAGTTCGACGAGCGCGCGCCGACAAACGGCAAGACGATGACCGCCGCGGACGTCAAGTTCAGCTGGGATCGCTTTGCCACCAACAACTCGTCGCGCGGCGAGATCGTCTACTCGGCGACGGCGCCGAACGCCCCGATCGAAGGCATGGAGGTCGTCGATCCGTACACGCTCCGCTGGAAGCTGAAGATTCCCGTGGCCAACGCGCTGTCGATGTTCGCCTTCCAGCGCTACATGTGGATCCTGCCGACGGAGGCAGAGAGCGCCTTCGACGCCCGCAAGGACTCGCGCGGCTCCAGCGCCTGGAAGATGACGCAGTGGGTCCCCAGCGCCAGCTTTACCTACGAGCGCAACGCCAACTGGCACCTGACGCCGCCCTTCATCGAGAAGATCGAGCAGAAGATCATCCCGGAGTACACGGCGCGCCGTGCCCAGCTGGTCGCCGGCAACCTCTGGCACGCCGGTGGCGCGGGTGCCGGCGTGGGCCCGGGCGGCATCCGGGCTGAAGACGTCGTCGCCACCAAGAACGAACAGGCGAAGCTGGCAATGTACGCCGATTCTTTCCCGGAGGCGCGCCGCAACGTCATCGGATTCAGCTATCAGCCAAACTCGCCCTTCCACGACGTCCGCGTGCGCCGCGCCGTCTCCATGTTCATCGACCGCGATGCCTGGATTGACGCCTTCTACAACGTCAGCAAGTTCGAAGCCGAGGGGCTCGCCGTCGATGCCAGGTGGGACAGCCACTACATGGCGGGTGAGCCGCCGTTCTGGATCGATCCGAAGACGAATGCCCTGGGCGAGGGCGCGGCGTACTTCAAGTTCAACCCTGACGAAGCAACCAAGCTGATCAAGGCCGCCGGTCTGACCACGCCCTTGAAACTGCCGGGCGTGTTCAACGTCGCTTATCAGATTGACAACCAGGTACAGGCTCTCACCGGCATGCTCAACGAGACCGGGTTCTTCGACATTTCGCTCTCCAGCGTGGAGAACCAGGCCTACAACCAGCAGTACCACCTCACCTCCGGCAAGCACGACGGCATGGTGATGGGCCACTCGATGTGTCAGAGCGGCGATATCAACAACCACATCAGTTGCCGCTACGCCGTGGGCAGCGGCGCCCGCGTCCTCGTGCCGGAGGTCTATCCCTGGTACCAGAAGGCCCAGGACCTCATGGTTGCCCAGCGTTCTGAGCTGGACGCCAAGAAGCGCCTGACCATCCTCACCGACCTGCAGAAGGAGCTGGCGGTGCAAATGCCGGCCGTCCCCTGGCCGGGCGCCGCCACCGGCTTCTCGCTGGCCTGGCCGTACATGGCCAACTACGGCCTGCTCAACCCGCGCTCGACCATTACGGCGCCCTCCGAGACCTGGCAGTCCTTCTGGTACGACGAGTCCAAGAAGGTGTAACTGGCTACACATCCGGCCCGAGTGCTCCCGGGCCGGCCATAGAACAGGTCGAGGCCGGCAGCGTTGCCGGCCTCGACCTTGCTAAGCTTCTACCGCATGCACTTCCACCGCATACAATGGCCCCGTCGCGGACCGCTTTGGGGCACTAGACGAAAGGCCTTCCCATGAGACACAGCACCGACCGAATTCTGGTCTCGCACGCGGGCAACCTGCCCCGCCCGCCGGAGCTGGACGGCCTGATCGATGGCGGCAAGGCGACGCAGGGCGCCAACTCAGACGAGTACGCCAAGCGCTTGCCCGCCGCCGTCAAGTGGATCGTCGACCGGCAGGCCGATCTCGGCGTCGACATCGTCAACGACGGCGAGTACGCCAAGGCCGGCAGCTACGGCGGTTACATCCACCAGCGCGTCACCGGTTACAGCACCGTTCCCGTCGACCCCAACAAGCCTCCGAAACGCGCCTTTACCGCCGAGCGTGACAGACGAGATTTCCCCGGCTTCTTCGAGTCCGGCCTCTGGTTCGCCGGCTCCGGCGGGCCGGTTCGTCCCGGCTTCATGACGCCGGGTGATGTGAGGTACCCGAACCCTCGCGAGCAGCGAGCTTGCACCGGCCCCGTCAGGTACACCGGCCACGCCGCGGTCCAGGCTGACGTCGCCAACCTCAAGACCGCGATCGCCGGCAAGGACGTCGAGGGCTACGTCGCCGCGCTCGGCCCGCTCAGCCTCGGCGCCGGCGTGCGCAACGACTACTACAAGAGCGAGGACGAGTACATGATGGCCGTCGCCGGCGCCATGCGTGAGGAGTACAAAGCGATCACGGACGCCGGCCTCATCGTCCAGGTGGATGAGCCGGAGTTCTGTACCTCCTGGATGTTCTACCCGGACTGGAGCGTCGAGCAGTACCGCAAGTATCTCGGCTTCTGCGTCGACGTCCTCAATCACTCGACCGAAGGGCTGCCGGAAGAGCTGATTCGCTTCCACACCTGCTGGGGCAGCGGCCACCGCCCGCACACCAACGACATCGAGCTGAAGTACATCGCCGACCTCATGCTCAAGATCCGCGCCCAGCAGTACTCCATCGAGGCCGCGAACGTGCGCCACGAGCACGAGTACCACGTCTGGGAGGACGTCAAGCTGCCGGACGGCAAGATGCTCATGCCCGGCGTCATCTCCCACGCCACCGACCTCGTCGAGCACCCGGAGATGATCGCTGAACGTCTCGTCCAGTACGCCGAGCGCGTCGGCCGCGAGAACGTCCAGACGGGGACAGACTGCGGCATCGGCTCCCGCGTCGGCCACGAAGAGGTAGTCTGGGCCAAGCTCAAGGCCATGTCCGAAGGCGCCGCCATCGCCTCGAAGAAGCTCTGGGGGAAGTAGCATGCCTATCGTCCGCGAGCCGCAAGTGTCAATTGAATGCGGCCCCGTCCTTGGGGTGAGTATCGCGCCCATCAGCTCCTTCAACGCGATCCGCATCTCTCTGAGAGCGAGGAGGATGGCCACATCCTGAGGTCCCGGTGGGCAGGGTTCGTAGGTGCGCAGCCCATGCGCGGGGGCCTGGGGTGTGTCCCCCCAGCTTCTTTCCCTTATGAAGGGGCGGAGCAGCGCGCC
>DATDOP010000401.1:0-2261 GCA_035293185.1 Dehalococcoidia bacterium
TCCTCGCGGGAGCGGGCGACGGCGGGGAGGTTCTCCGGCCGGACGTAGTCGAAGGATGAGGAGCTGAGGTAGCCGGTGTCGCGCTGGAGGTTGGCCTCGGTGATGTTGCCATGGCTGAACAGCGTCTGGTTGAAGTAGAGCGCGTGAGGACCGGCCTCGCGCACCGCCTGCGCCTTCGTATCGGCGACGTAGGCCTGGGCCTGGATGATCAGGTGATCGGGCGTGATCGAGTGGCCGGCGGCGGCGAGGCACTTCGCGTAGTGGCGGATGACGTCCTCACGCAGGCCGCGCGTGCCGGCGCCGGGGGTGATCGGCAGGTTGCGGGCGGCGGCCCACTCGATCGTCTCCTTGCTGCTGGTGACGGGGATCCAGACGGGCGGCCGCGGCTGCTGGAGGGGTCGGGGCCAGAGCGCGACGTTCTTGTAGGACCAGAACTTGCCTTCGTAGGAGAAGACCTCCTCGGTCCAGGCGCGCTCGATGATCTCCCAGGCCTCTTCGAAGCGGGCGCGCGACTGCGTCTGGGGGACGCCATAGACCTCGTGCTCGCGCGGGATGCCACGGGCGAAGCCGCTGATGATGCGCCCGTTGGACATGCAATCGAGCATCGCGAGCTCTTCGGCGACGCGCAGGGGGTCGTGAATCGGCAGGAGGTTGCCGTAGATCAGCAGCTTGAGGTTGGTGGTGCGCTGCGAGGCGGCGGCGGCGAGGAGGTTGGGGGAGTTCATCAGGCCGTAGGGCGAGGTGTGGTGCTCGTTGAAGCCGACGCCGTCGAAGCCGAGGCGGTCCATGGCCTCCCAGACCTGGAGGTGCTCGGCGTAGGTGCGGGCGGCCACCTGGGGCTTGAAGTACTGCTTGCCGAGGGGCCAGGGCAGCTCCTTGCCGACCTTGAGGTGGCCGAGTTCCTCGCCGTAAGGCAGCAAGTCGAAGCAGAAGACTCTCATGGCACTGTAAGCCGGGGGACACCCCCGGAACCCCCGCTAAAGGGCCGCATGTAGCGTGGTTGATTTGGCATTGTAAGCCGGGGGACACCCCCGGAGCCCCTTTGTATTGAAGACCGGGGGACACCCCCGGAGCCCCCGCTAAAGGGCCGCATGTAGCGTGGTTGCGTTGGGCATTGTAAGCCGGGGGACACCCCCGGAGCCCCTTTGTATTGAAGACCGGGGGACGCCCCCGGAACCCCCGCTAAAGGGGCGCATCGAGCGTGGTTGATTTGGCGCAAAACAGTAGCACACTGTCGAGTATTTGATCGCTAACGCGACCTGTCAACGCTGGAGGGTCGATTCCGAGATAAGATCAGATGACGATGGGCAAGCCACTGCTGCGTTTTGGGGTCGTCTCGCTGCCGGCGCTGCTGCTGATCAGCAGCGTCGCGGCGCTTGTGATGTCGATCCCGGCGTGGGGCGCGGGCGACCACGCTGGGCTATCGAGCTGGATGCCGCCGGCCGCGGGAGTGGTGATCGGCCTGCCGGGCGCGGTGATTGCGGTGGTGTGCCTGCGGGCCGTGTTGCGCAGCACGGCCGCCGAGTTCAGCGTGACGCCGATGCTGCTGGTGTTCGGGCTGCTGACGCTGCCGATCGCAATCGGCACGGAGACGGCCGTGGCGGTGGGCGTGGCCGACGCGGCGACGTACGACCGGCTGCTGGAGGAGGACCGGGTTTCGCCCGGCCTGGAAACGGTCGGGCCGCCGCCGGGGCCGGTCTCGCCGGCGGGCTTCCTGGCGGGGACGGTGGTGATCGCGCTGTTCCTGAACGGGGTCGTGGCGGTGGCGGCGTCTACCTACGTGGGCGCGATCACGGTGGACGCGAAGCGCTTCGAGCGGCGGCCGGACGAGCCGGACGCGCTGGGGGAGCTGCTCAAGGGACGGCAGGGGCCGCATGCGCCGCAGCCGTGAGGGCGGGCCGTCAGACCGCGGAACGTTCTACTGTGCCGGTGCGGCCGGCGGGTTGGCGGCAGGAGCGTTGAAGTTGGCGTGCGAGAACAGCTGCCAGCTACCGTCGCCCCAAACGAAGGTCGAAAGACGCGGCGCGGGCTGACCGCTGTAGGCCGAACCGTTGATCACCTCTTCGACCGTCAGGTACCAGTGCACGACCAGAGAACCACCCACCTGCTGGGCGGTAACGCCGGTAATGGTGAACTTACCGATTTGGGGAATGTGCTTGAGGTAGTTGGCCTTCGTGTCGAAGCTGCCATCGGCGCGCTGGACCATGAAGCCGTCGGAGAGGAAGGCAGCGAGGCCGGCCTCGTCCTGGCCGGCCAGCAGA
>DATDOP010000402.1:0-4712 GCA_035293185.1 Dehalococcoidia bacterium
GCCATGAAGCCCTTACCGTCGCGGTGACGCGACACCAGGCCGACCATGTAGCCGACGTGCGGCGTCAGGGCGTAGGCGGCATCGCGTTCGTCCTCGTAGGTCAGAGGGCGCTCGCCGCGGTCGTCCAGGATGTTGCCGTAGGACGACATCGCGGTGCGCAGCAGGCCCATCGGGTGCGCGCCGGCCGGCTCGCTGCTCAGCGTCTTCCACACCCCGTTAAGCGCCGCGGCATCCGGCTCGCCGAAGTTGACTTTGCCCTTGGGCAGCTCGCCGAACATCGTCAGGTACGCCGTCGCTTCGAAACTGTGCTTTTCGACCAGCTCTTCCAGCGGGTAGCCGTAGATGTAGACCTGCGACTTCTGCTCGTCGAGCAGGCAGATCTGGGTTAGCCCGGCGATTACGTCGCGCAGGCCGGGCCGGCGTTCAGCCTTCTCACTCATTGTGTCCCCTCGAATCGTTCTACGCCTCTGGCGAGGCAGGCGCAATTATAGTCGTGGTTCGTCTATTCGGCGTTGCCGGAGCGCAGCCAGGCGATGTAGTCCGGGACCGACTTCTGAGGCAAGAACTGCGGCTCGTAGCCGGTGTCTGCCCGGATGCGGCGAATGTCGGCGTGAGTCGTGCCGGGGTTACCGGGGCTGAGGCCTTCCTTGAGGAAGTCGCCGTTGAAGCTCGGGATGACCTTGCGGATCTCGGAGACCAGCTCGCCGGCGCTGGTGGAGTGGCCGGAAGCGACGTTGTAGACGTTGTGGTTGAGCTTCTCGGCCTGCATCAGCATTGCGATGCCGCGGCCGCAGTCCTTGACGTAAGTGGCGTCGTTGCCGTCCTCGGCGTAGGTGTCGCCGCGCAGGACCGGCGGCTCGCCCTTGACGGCCGCGTGGACGAGACGGCTGGGCAGGTTCGCCATCGAGTGGTAGAGCGGACCGTAGATGCCGGCAATGCGCAGCATGACGATGTCCATGCCGGTGCGCTCGGTGTAGTAGTTGCCGATTATCTCGAAGCACTTCTTCCAGGTGCCGGTGGCGCCACCGCCGGCGGTTGCCAGGCGCTGGTCTTCCTTGTTGACGCCGTCGTCCTCGCGCACGCCCTGGTAGACGGCGCCGGAGCTGCCGAGCCCGACGCGGGTGCACTCCCACTCCCGGCCGGCCTCGAGGACGTTGATCAGGCCGTTCATGTTGATCGTGAAGTCCTCCAGCGGCGTCAGCGCGCCGAGCGCCGGGACCGCGAGGTGGACGATCTTGTCGATCTTGTGCGTGCGGCCGATCTCCATCAGCCGGTCTTTATCGGTGACGTCCAGCTGCTCGACCTTGGCGCGCTTGCCCAACTCGTCCTTGATGAACGGAGGTTCGCGGTTGACGCGGTACTGAGTGAGCACCAGGTCTTCGCCCATATCCAGCAGAGCGCGCGCAGTGTGCAAGCCGATGAAGCCGAGGCCGCCGGTAATCAGAGTCGTCATGTTCTTAGCTCCTGGTCGAATGCCGCGGGGCGCAGCCACAATAGCGCATCGGCAGCGGCTTTTCAGCCGAGGAGAGTGCGTTGTTGCAAGGCGGCGGAGGCTCCTGGGCGTGGACGGACCCCGCGGGATGAATCCCGCAGCTTCGCGGTTGAGACGTTTGCCGGGGTGGCTGTGATGGTAGGTTCCCAACATGTTGGGAACCTACCATCACAGCTCGCCGCGTGCTTTCAATACGCCTCCCGTTTGGGGGAGAATGAGGCGCCCCGTTCTCAACGCCTGCAGACCCGGAGGGTGACGTGAAGAACCAGATTCGGCTGGAGATTGAGCGCAGAGAGAGCTTCGCGGGCGGGGCCGAGTTTGGCGACTCCGGGCCATACGAGCGGTTGTTCGGCAAGGTGCACTTCGCAATCGATCCCGAGGAGCCGGACCTGCCGTACATCTGCGACCTGGACCTGGCGCCGCGCAACGCCGGCGGCCTCGTCGAGTTCTCGGCCGTGCTAGACATCGTCAAGCCCTTTGACCTGAGCAAGGGCAGCGACAAGGTGCTGTACGAGTTCTCGAATCGCGGCGGACGTGGCGTGTTCCGCTACAGCGACAGCGTTGGCATGGACCTGTCGAAGCCGGAGTACGCGGGCAACGGCTTCCTGCAGCGCTACGGCTACACGACGGTCTGGTCCGGCTGGCAGGGCGACCTGATCGACCGCAAAGGCAACGTTGTCGCGTTTCTGCCGGAGGCGCTGCAGGACGGCAAGCGCCTGCGCGGCCGCGTGCGGCAGGAGTTCATCGCCGGCGCGCCGGGCGTGTACTCGATGGGCGTGAGCGAAGGCGCGGAACGCGGCGGCGACGTCGAACCGTACCCGGTGCTGGACAGGGCGACCGCGACGCTGACGGCGCGCGAGCTGGAACGCGGCCCGCGCGTGCCGGTGCCGGACGGCGACTGGGAGCTGGCGCGCGCCGAGATGCAGGACGGCAAGCTGGAGCTGACGCCTTCCAACGAACACCTGCACGTGAAGGGCGGCTTCAAGCCCGGCCACATCTACGAGATGACCTACGAGACCGAAGGCTCGCGCGTGATGGGCCTTGGTTTTCTGGGCGTCCGGGACCTGTTCTCGTTCCTCAAGTACGGTGACGTGGACTCGGCAGGGACGCCGAATCCACTGGCGGGACACGTGGACAAGCTGTACGGCTTCGGCGTGTCGTTGAGCGGCAGGGTGGTGCGCCAGTACATCTACGAGGGCTGGAACGCCGACGCGCAGGGCCGCCGGCTGTTCGACGGCGTGCACACGCACACCGGCAGCGGCCGCCTGCTGCACAACCAGCGCTTCGCCCAGGTGGGCCGCTATCCGCGGCAACACGAAGAGCATTCGTGGCCCTCAGAGCGCTACCCGTTCACGTTCACGCCGATACCTGACCCGTTCTCGGAGAAGAACGAGGGTCTGCTGACCCGGCCGGCCACCGACCCGCTGATTGTCCACACGCACACGAGCAGCGATTACTGGGAGCGCCACGTCTCCACGACACACACCGACCCGGGTGACGGCAGCGACATGGAGATACCCGAGACGGCGCGCATGTACCAGTTCACGGGAGCGCCGCACATGGCGCGCGCCGTCAACGACCCGGCGTGGATCGGCCAGCTGACGCCGAACAGCATGTCGCCGGCGCCGTACATGCGCGCCAGCCTGGTGCTGCTCGACGAGTGGGCGACCAGGGGCGTCGCACCGCCGAGGTCGCTGATCCCGCGCCGCGACGAGGGGACGATGATCTCGCCGGAGGAGGCCTTGTCGAAGTTCCCGAGGATTCAGGGTGTGAACCTGCCCGCCGGGCCCAGCCGTCTGCCCAACTACGACTACGGCTCTGACTTCGACAAGGGCTACCTGTCGAAGTTCCCGCCGCAGCCGGTCCCGGGCCAGGATTACCCGATCCAGGTCTCGTCCTTCGATGCGGACGGCAACGACATCCCGGGCCTGCGCTACCCGGACGTCGACGCGCCGGTAGGGACCAATGCGCCGTGGGCGTTGCGCCGCGCCGGCTTCGCCGAGGGCGAGCTGCTGTGGAACTGCGGCAGCTTCATCCCGTTCGCGCGGACGAAGGCGGAGCGGCTGGCGAATAACGACCCTCGTCCTTCGATCGAAGAGCGCTACGCCGGCCACGACGACTACGTCTCGAAGGTGGCAGCGGTGTGCAAGCAGCGGGTCGCCGAGCGGCTGATGCTGGAGGAGGACGCCGTTCGCTTCGTGGTGGCGGCGAAGGCGAAGAACCCGTTCGACCCGTCCGTGGCGCTGGGGCCGTTGGTCCAGAGCGGTTTCGGCGGCTGAGGCGCTATGATCCGCAACGTGCGCAGGGAATATCGATGAACCAGGTCCAGGAGATGCCGAGGCTGGTCGAGCCGGCCAGGCTGCCGGATGCAATCGAGCGGCTCTCGGGGCTGTTCGAGAGGATGAAGCTGCAGCGCGGCTTCCTCAGCGCCGAGGTGCTGCAGAACGTGGCGGCGCCGCAGACGCTGCTGGTGCTGCACGCCTGGCGCGGCCTGCGGGACTGGCAGACCTACCAGAACTCGGCGGAGAAGCTGGCGTTCACGGCGAGCCGGCCCGAGGGCTTGTACGACATGGTGGAGTGCGGCATGAACTGGCGCTCGTTGCAGGCAGACGGCGCCCGCGAAGGCGACACGCTGCGCCGGGAGGTTATCCGCCACCGTGACGTTGAGCTGCGGAGCGGCAGCGGCATCGCGGGCTGCCAGACGTTTGTCTATCAAGACGGCCTGCCGGCGTTTGCGGGCTGCAGCCTGCGCCTGACGCGGCTAGCAGATGCAAACGCCGCCAGCGAGCCTGACCCCGACGCGATCGTCGATGAGACAAACCGGTCGTTGTTGTCCGTGAAGATGGCGATGACGCACCCCGCTGAGAACGCCGCCGGCGCCTGATACCGCTCCGCGCGCTCTGCACCCGCAACCCCGCCCGCTACCTGACGTTTCGTCACTAGAAGAGGCATCGCAATGGTCCAGCGCAGCACAGACAAGATCCTCACCACGCACACCGGCAGCCTGCCGCGTCCCGCCGACCTGATCGAGATGATCCGCAACCGCGAGGCAGGCGAGGCGGTGGACGAAACCGCGTTCCGGGCGCGCGTGCGCTCCGCGGTCGCCGAGACGGTGCAGAAGCAGATCGACTGCGGCATCGACCTGGTCAGCGACGGGGAGGAGGGCAAGCCGGGCTACGCGACGTATATCAAGGACCGTACGACCGGCTTCGAGGGCGAG
>DATDOP010000403.1:0-9154 GCA_035293185.1 Dehalococcoidia bacterium
GCCGGCTCGTTGCCTGGCGACGCCACGGCGATTCGTAGCGTCGATTTCGAGGCGTTGCCCGCCGCCAGGACGCTGCTCGATCAGCTGGGCAGCGGCAACGTCGACAAGGCCTCAACGTTGTACGCGGACCTGACCGGCGACCGCCGCGAGGAGGCGATTGTGCCGGTGACCTCGCAAGGTACGCTGGGCAACATCGCCTACCTGGTCCTGCGCCTCGATTCCGGCAAGCCTGAGGTCGTGCTGACGCGAACGGTGGATAAGTCCTCCGCCAGCGGCCTGCAGATGTCGGTGGACGCCGGCGTGCTGCAGGAGACTCGCGGCGTCTACGGACCCGAGGACCCCTTCTGCTGTCCCAGTCAGCTACGCGAGACCCGATTCCAGTGGGACGGCTCGCGGCTGCAGGTGGAGACGGAAACTCTGGTCCAGCAACCGCCCGGCGCGAAGAACTAGGTAGGAGCCGGCAACCAACTTCCGTAGGGGCGGCAGTTCATTGCGCCGTGCGACGGTCGTGTCCCTAAGACGCGGCAAGTGGCGCCTCGGGTGATCACCCTCACCCCGGCCCTCTCCCTGAGCGAGAGGGACTGGATTAGCGTCAGGGTTCAACAACGAATCGCGTGCTGTCGCTGCGACCGAACACCTCTGGGAAGTACGATTCCTCAACGTGGGCCGGGGCCGAGAAGAAATCGCCGGGCGTGGTCGCGCGCGCATAGTAGATGAACTCGTAGACGCCGCGGGCCAGCGCTTCGGCGCTGAGCCTGACCTGGTCGTCCAGCAGGTCGGATTGCTCCCAGGGGTTGTAGTACCACCTGAACCACGGCGCGTAATACTGAAGGTCCTCAGGGCGGTTGGCCGCCGCCAGTTCTGCCCTCAACTGGGACTTCAGGGCTGGCTCGACGATCTTCAGGTTCGGGTCGATTGGCTCGAGCCCGGCCGGCAGGAAGTCCTTGACCACCACGTAGTTGCGGTCCGCCGGCAGCATCACGGTCAGGCTGACTCGGACTACGTCACCGAGGTGGGCAGACGAGACCGTGGTTGCCGCGTCTTCGAGCAGCGAGTACTGCCGCGAAATCGCGAAGCCACGGTTCAGCGCCTGGATGTCCGCCGCCGGCGTGACGTAGCGCAGGTTCAGCGTGTAGTACATCCTGCCCTTGCGCCGGTAGTCGCGCGCCAGCTCCAGCGTGCTCGGCCGGCCCGCCGTAAGCTCCGTGATCGGCAGATCAACGGACTCGAGCTCGACCGCGCCGGTCGACCGCAACTGGCCGCCGAGTAGCTCGCGGCTGTCCAGCCGTACGCCATAGCCAAAGTCCGCGCCGCGTTCACCGGTCAGGACAACAAAGCGGGATAGCGAGACGATCGCTTGTGCGCGTTCGAGAGTGGTGCGGCACTCACCGGTGTTCAGGGCGATCACCAGCCAGCGGGCCGTCTCCTCAATCAGCGGATGTTCGCCATCAACCGTGGCGACAGCCTGCAGCACCAGCGCGGTTGTCCGCGGCCCTGTCTGCGTCAGCGAGCCAATTCGCGGGTCCTCCCAGTGGTTGCCGTTGGCGCTGGGGATCACGTTCGCCGCCAGGTCGTTGAGCAACGTCTGGACTTCCGTGTCCTCCTTGTCCAGGCCTGCCTTCGCGAAGCCCAGCAGCAGGTAGGCGCGCGCCCAGTTCGCCAGGTTGCGGCGGTCCTGCTCCAGGACGGCCCGCATCGTCGAGAGCGCTGTCGACTCCCTGCCCGCCGCAGCGAGTGAATACAGCAGGTAAGCCTTGAGGTTCGGATCGGCGGGGTCCTGGACGTCGCGGAAACGCTGGACGAAGGCGTTGACGTATTCGACGCCCGGGTCGAGTGTCCCGGACGAGATGTCGTTGCCGGCGTCACGCCAGGCGCCCAGCGCCTGCAGGACCCAGCCCGTGGCCTGCGGGTTGCTGGTCAGGCAGGAGCGACACCACGGCCAGCCGCCGTCGCCATTCTGCAACGAGATCAAGGTGGCAACGTCGCTGCGCAGCTGCGTTTCGTCGAACGGCAGCGACGCGTCAGGCTCCGCCCTCGCCGCGGCCAGCGTCGCGATCACACGGCTGGCAATCGCTTCGGTCGATTCCCACTGCGTCGGCCGGAAGAAGCCCAGCTCGCTGGCCACGGAACCTACCAGCGAAGCCTGTACGCCAACGTAAAGCGAGCCGTTGCCCTCCGACTGGATCGTGTAGGAGGGCAGGTAGATCGTCTCCGTCACCTGTTCGTCCGTGACCACGCCACCGGTTGCGGTCGTCTCCGGCGTGACGTCCAGATAGATCGGCAGCTCCTGCAAGACGGCGTCGTCGACGCCGTCACCACCACGGGCCGTTATTTTCAGCCGCGCCGTCCCTTCTTGCGTGACTGTCGCGGGCCACGTCACCTCCTCGGAAGCTGCCGGCGCAATGCTCACGCGCCGCTCGAGGGATCCTTCGACGTTGACGCCGTCCGCCTCCAGCGACACGTCGACCTGCCGCGTCTGGCGCGTCGCATTGCGGATCAGGGCGCGCAGCGTGACGTTGTCGCCGACGCGGAGGAAGCGCGGCAGCGCCGGACGGATCAACAGCGGTTGCGTTGAGACCAGCTCGTTCGTCGCCTCGCCCACCTGCGTGTCGCCGCTGATCGCCAGCACCTGCATTCGCCAGGTGGTCAGGTTGTCCGGCATCTTCACCTCCACGGAGGCTTTGCCATCCTTGTCCGTGACCAGCTGTGCTTCCCAGTAGGCGGAATTGCGAAACTCCTGGCGCAGGCGTGGGTCATCGAGGCCGCCGCCGCCCTTGCCACCCAACTGTGGTTCCGAGATCACGTCATTCGAGCGGTCGACCGAGACGGACAGCGAAGAGGCAGTCGTCACGCCGAGGCCGCGCTCAAACCAGAACGCCCGCAGCCCCGTGATCGTGCGCTCGTTGGTCAGCGACAGTACGGCCTTGTCGACCACCGACACCGCGAGCTCGGATCGCACGCCGCGGCCCTCGCTGTCCTTGACCTCGATGTCGTAGCGCACGGTCTCGCCCGGCTCAGCCTGATCGACTTCCGGCGTGATCTGCACGTCGAGCAGCCGCACGTCCGTGGAGACCATGAGCTGGACGTAGCCGACCTTGTAGCGCGGGATCGGGTCCTCAGCCGTCGGCGGGCGGTAGAGGACGACGCTGACGAAGACGTCCGGCACGGCGATATCCTCGATCGGGATCTGGAGGCGCTCGCTGTTGGTCGCGAACTGCCGGACCTCTCGCGTGATCAGCTTGCCGCGTTCGACCGTGACGAGGCCGATTGCGCCCTCGAACGGCGCCGGTACCAGGACCTCGGCTGTGTCCCCGACCTTGTACTCCTCCTTGTCGGAGATCAGCTCCAGCGTGTCGTCGTTGGTGATCCGCCAGCTCGCGAATTGGCGGCTGGATACCCAGAGGTACCGGGCGGAACGGGAGACCCTGCCTTGAGCGTCTGTGATTTCGGCGACGAGCCGTAGAGTGCCGGCCTTCTCCGGGCTGTAGCTCACGCTGCCTTCGCCTGAGGCATCGGTGGTCGTGGTTAGCGTTGCTACCAGCGTGTCCCGCGGCTCGCTGCTATAACGCCTCGCGCCCTGAGGCGTTTGCTCCTTCGTCGTGATCCACTCTCGCTCGTAGACGTTCACGCTGACCGGCTGGTTGCCGACCGGCTTGCCCTCGGTATCGACCGAGACCAGGTCGATCGCCGAGGGTTCGCCGCTGCGTGCAACGTACTGCTCTGTGGTGATCCCGGCGTAGAGGCCGGCCGGGTGGACGAGCACGGTGGCGGACGCACCCACGGCCTGCCCTGTCTGGTCCAGGACGCTGGCCGAGATCTGGTAGTTCTGCGTCCCCTGGTTTCCTTCGATCAGCGCTGGGACCTCCACGCGGGCGATGCCGTTGCGGTCCGTGGTCAGGCTGCCGGAAGCGCGGTCGGGCTGCTCGAAGGTGGTCGTCTGGCGGTAGTAATCGAAGTCGGAGAAGGAGTAGCGCTCATAGCCTTCGAAGCGCAGGCTCATGGGCAGTGACGTGCCCGTCCAGTCGACCTTCGCTCCGTCCACGGCGCCGCCGAAGTAGAAGCTCGCCTCGAAGTCCACCGCGATGGTCTCGCCGCTGACGTATCCGGGCTGGGAGGGCGTAGCCTCCACCTGGAACTCGGGGCGCCGGAACTGCGCCACCAGGAAAGACGTTCCCGTGATGTGAGCCGGGTTCCCCCTGGCGTTGGTGAAGGTCAGTTGCACTCCGTAGTCACCCGTCGCGGCGTCGTCGGGCAGGACAAACGAACCCGCAAACGTCCCGAATTCGTTCAGCTCCACGTCTGTCGAAAGCAGTGAGTCACCCTGCGAGTCCACGATCCGCAGGCTGATATTCGAGGCGTCCTCGGGGATGCTGTACACGGCGTCGTCGTCCGCGCGGACGACGCCTTTGTAGAAGACCTCCTCACCCGTCCGGTAGATCGGACGGTCGGTGTACAGATGGCCGACGTAGGTGCGTTCGAAGGTCTCCTGCGGAAGGTCCAGGTTGTAGATGTAAGCGCCGTATTGCCAGCCGGTGTATCCCACGCCGAATCGCGCGTTGGAGTTCGTTTCCACCGCATATTGTGAGTTGTCCCCGAGGAAGCGCTCCGTGGTGCGCGGGATGGGGAAGACCACCAGCCCGCTGGCATCCGTTGTCCCGATTCCCGTTGCGCCACTGAGGCCGGGGCCGTCCGCGCTGAGGGTCAGGTTCGCCAGCGGCTCGCCTGTTGTCAGGTCTAGCGCCCAGACCAGCAGCTCGTTGAACGATGTCTTGGTCACCAACGCGGTATCAACCACGCTAAAGGCGAGATTGACCTGGCCGCGCGAGTCATCCGACCTGACGAGGTAGTCGCCCTTGGACAGCGGCCCACCGCCGCGCGAGAGCGACGTGGACCGGAGCTGAACTTCGTTGAGGGGCCCGCGGGCATCCTCCGTCCAGGTGGCAATCGCCGCCTGCGAGGGGGTGAACGCGTTGCGCCCCTGGCTGCTGACGAAGTTCTCTCGCTGCAGGCCGCGCATCTCCGCCCGCGTTATCGGGTAGAGCGTGAACGCGACGTCTTCCTTGTTGACAGCGTGGTAGTACAGCACCGGCTCCGTCGCCGCCGAGTAGGTGGCGATGGCGTTCGGGATGGCGTAGACGATGTAGGGTTCCAGCTGCCCGGTCCTGAAGCTGAACGAATACGGAGGCAGCGGCTGGCCGTAACGGTCCGTGATGCCGGCCGAAAGCGTCACCGTGTAGGACGTTGACGGCTCGAGCACGGCGTTGATGGAGAGCCGGAGATCGTCCCGGCCCATGTTGGTGAAGACCTTGTCCGCGGCAATCGAGCTGACGGCGACGCGGCCATCGAAGGAGTCTTCGTCCATCGGACTGCTGAACTCGATGCTCACGCCAAAGCGCTGGGAGTCCGTCGAACCGTTCGCCGGCGAGGTGCTGACCACGCGCGGCACGCCGACCGTGTCGAACTGGACCCTCTGTTCCGTGGCTGTCTGGCCTCCATTCGCTCCGGAGAGCCCCGCCGGCACCACCAGCTCGAAGCGAGTGCCGAGGCTCAGGGCGTTCGCGGGCCGGAAGTTCGCGACAGTCGAATCCGCCGACCAGGTAAAGCTGCCGGTCACCGTCGCGCCCGTCGCGGTGTTCAAACGGACGCCCGTTTCCACCGAGTTGCGGCTCATCGGTTGGTTGAACTCCAGCACGACCTCTTGCTGCGGTCCGACGTACTGAGTGTTGCGGTCCGGAGTCACACCGACGAGCGCCGGGCCGAAGCTGGTAAAACTCCAGACGTAATCTTCCTCGAGGACGCCGTCCAGCTCCTCGGAGAGCTCTGCCGCGACGCGGGCGCTGTAGGTCGTGTTCGGCCGTAATGAGCCCGGATCCGGTACGAAGCGGTACAGGCTGGTGTTCAGCCACTCGCCCCGGCCGGCTAGCGGCGGGCTGAAGCTGAGCACGCTGCCCTGCGGCTGCTCGCTGAGCACGGTGAGCGGCGCCACGGACCGCGTGAACTGGACGAGGACCTGCACGCCCTCCGGCACCTCGACGTCGTCGGGTGCGGGGATCACGCTGACCACTTCCAGCGGCTCGCCGACGGTGAAAGTCCTGGTCACGGGGCGGAAGACGCCCGCATCCGCCTGCGCCGTCACGTTGACCGAGTACTCGTTGCCGCGCAGCAACCCGGGATACGCCGGTTGGAAGACGAGCGTGCGTTCGGTCAGCCAGACATAATCGCCGGGCACCGGAGGGTCCAGCGTGAACAGGGCCGGCCCGCTGCGCTCCAGTGGCGGACGCGCGTAGGTGACCTTGATCGGCGCCAGGCGCGGTACCTGATCGCCTTCGGGCAAGACCGTGAAGATGCGCGGCTCGCGCGGGGCCTGCCGCTGGAAAACGAAGCCGGCTTCCTCGTGGATGGCGACGAAGAAGCCCAGCGTTGCCACCAGCATGACGGCGACCAGGACGGAGAAACCCTGCGGTGCCGCGAGCGCGCTGCGAATCGCGGCGTGGTCTAACCTCACCGCCGCACCTCGAAACGGGAGGCGGCGCTGACGACGCGTCCATCCGCGAGGATGGCCTTCACCTCGAGTTCGTGCTTGCCGGCGACGAGCCGCCAGACCGCCGCGGCGTCGTCAGGCGAGGCCGAAGCAACGAGGCTCCCGTCGACCAGGAAGTCGACGCGCCGGGCGCTGGGAGGTGCCGACGCCTTGAGCAGCACCGTCTGCGACGCGAGCTCGGGCGAGATAAACAGGACGCTGCCGGGCCCGGGCTGCACGATGTAGGTCGCGAGCGCGTCGCCACGGTCCTGGCCGAGCTCCAAGCCGGCGGCCGCCGCCCAGGCTCGCGCCTCGTCCGGTGGATCGACGGTGATGCGCCCCGACGCTGCCCTGGAGTAATACGCTTCTGTCGCCACAGGCTCATCGCCGGTAACGAACCACTCCCGCGCCGGCGCTGGGCAGTAGGGCCCCGGTAGCAGACCTGTCGGTGAGCAAACGGTGATTTGCGCCAGGCGCGCGGGCGGCTCCGGCCAGCGGGAGTCGAGGGCCGTCATTGCGGATTCGATCACGCCGTGCCAGATCGGCCCCGCGCCTTCGATGCCGGAGACGTTGTGCATCGGCGAGTTGTCGGCGTTGCCCACCCAGACGCCCACGGCGCGCTCCGGAGTAAAGCCTAGCGTCCAATTGTCGCGAAACTCGGACGTGGTCCCGGTCTTGACCGCGCTGCGAAACGGCAGCAGCAGCGTGGGCGCGTAGCCAAAACCCAGCTCACGCGCATCAGGGTCGGAGAGGATGTCGGCCAGGATGAAGGCGTGTTCTGGCGACAGCACGCGAACAGGCGCTGACGGCCGGTGCTCGTAGAGGACGGAGCCGTCTACGTCGCGGATCCGTTCGATGACGTAGGGACGGTTCAGCAAACCGCCGGTGGCCAGGGCTGCATAGGCGCCCGTGAGATCGAGGAGCGTGACCTCGCCACCGCCGAGGGTCAGCGCCAGACCGTAGGCCTCGGCGTTGGTGAGGGTGTCGAGGCCGAAGCGGTGCGCGATCTCGAGCAGCGTGTCGACGCCAATCGCATCCAGCGTGCGCACCGCCGGCACGTTGAGCGAGGAAGCCAGAGCAACCCGCAGCGACACCGGGCCATTGAATCGCCTGTTGTAGTTGAGCGGCTGATACAGGCCGGATTCCGTATCGAAGTTGGTCTGTACGTCGAGCAGCATCGATGCCGCCGTGAAGCCATGCTCGAAGGCCGCGGCATACAAGAACGGCTTCAACGCCGAGCCGGGCTGCCGGGGTGCCAGCGCCATGTTGATCTGGCCGCTTGCTGACTCATTGTCGAAGCCGGCGCTCCCGACCATCGCCAGAACGCGGCCCGATGCCGGTTCCAGCACGACGACCGCGGCATTGCCGACCGCCTTGTCCCTCAGGGCGGCAAGCTGGAATTCGACCTGCCGTTCTGCATCCGCCTGCAGCCCGGAGTCGAGAGTCGTCTCGATCAGCAGTCCGCTGCGCCCTTCGAGGTCGGGTAGCAGCCGTCTCAGCTCTTCCTGCGCGTACGTCACGAAGTGTGGTGCAACGACCGAAGGCTGGGACGGAAGTAGCCTGAGCGCTTCTGCTTGAGCGCTGCCGGCCTGCGCCGGGGTGATGCGGCCTGTTTCGACGAGGCGCCGCAGCACGTAGCGCTGCCTGTCGCTGACGCCGGGCGATTCCAGCGACTCGCCGAACTCCACCGGACGCTGCGGTAACCCGGCAAGGAATGAGGCCTGGGCGAGGTCGAGATTCGCTGCGCTGACGCCGAAGTACACTCGGGCCGCCGCCTCGACACCGTAGGCCCGTCGGCCGTAATACACCTCGTTGAGGTACAGCGAGAGGATCTCGTCCTTCGAATAGCGAGCCTCCAACTGCATTGCGATCAGCGCTTCTCGAGACTTGCGCTCCAGGAGCGGCGCAGACTCATCGATATAGAGCCGGCGCGCCAGCTGCTGTGTCAGAGTCGACGCCCCGGACCTGTGCAGTGGCAGCTCGACGAGCGCCCGGCCGATGGCAATGGGGTCGATCCCACTATGGCGGCGAAAACGCCCATCTTCGGCGGCGATTGTCGCCTGGACCATGATCGGCGCCACGTCATCGAGCGCGACAGGGATGCGTAGCCCGTCTCCGGTCTCCCGTTGCAGGACAACGCCGTTGGCGTCCAGTACCACCCAGCCCGGGAGCTCCGTCCTTGCGAAAGGCGACTCCAGCGGGGCTACCCGGACGTAGATGGCCAGAATGACGACGGGAGTGACGCCGAGCGCGGCCGCCAGCGCTGCGTTGCGGCGCCAGGGGGTCGCGATGACGCTTCTCCCGAGGTGAAAGGCGAGGCAAATGCCCGATTCAGCCAGGACGACGATGGCGAGGAGAAGCCAGACCAGACCCAAGAAAACCTGCCTTACGGCGCAGTAGGGCGACGGACCCAGGACAGTCTAATGCAGATCGACAAATCCAATCGTTAAAGATTGAGCAATGTTGTAGCGGCCCTGCGTGGTGATTTCGAAACTCGTAGTGCTAACCTTAAACCTGATTCTGATCCGGCGATTCGCCGTGTCGGCATCGGCGCCGGGGGCGATTAGCTCAGTTGGCTAGAGCGTCTGTTTTACACACAGAAGGTCACAGGTTCGAGCCCTGTATCGCCCACCA
>DATDOP010000404.1:0-6045 GCA_035293185.1 Dehalococcoidia bacterium
ACGGCGAGTCGCACCGTGTAGCCCCAGGAGAGGTCGGCGCGCGACCAGCCGAGGTCCTGGCTCATCGGCGTGATGAAGAAGGAGAAGATCGCGGCGTTGAGGGGAGAGGCGGCGAGGTTCATGGTCAGCGCGGTGCCGACGATGACCCAGCCGTGGAAGATCGGCGGGCGGGGTGAGCGGAACCTGGATAACAACCTGGGCTGAGTCTAAGGTGGGCGGCCGGTAGGTTCTACGCCACAGGAAATGGCGTATTCGGGACGACGGCGCTGACGCGACCGTCCTCATATCTGCAGCGCCCTCCCGCGAAATGGACGGTTGAGCAGTCACAGGACGCCATGAGTCTGACGACTTCCGGAGCCGTGAAGCCGGCGCTGGCTTCAGCTCCATCGTCCAGCTTGAGGCGCATCGTCCAGAGGGGCGTGCCACTTGCCGAGGCAGCCTGGTCGACCGATAGGATGCCTGCGTTGGTCTCGATCGCGGCGCGCCGGGGTGCGAACCCGCCCAACGGGAAGCACAAGCGCTGGTAGTGGGTCTGACTGTTGTTCGCGGGGTCGTGCTGCACGGAGACGTTGTCGATGGTCATTGTCCAGACGAAGCTGCGCCTCGCGAGCGCGGTCATCGCGGCCCCGAAGCTTTCGAAGTGCTTGCCGCAGCGTTTTATCGTGATGTGCGGCAGCCAGGTCGGCGGCTCGTCCTGCTTCCGCATCCTGCCCCGAGCGAACGGGGACACGACATCCCACAACTCGTTGTGGTACGCCACCAGTGCGGGGCTGCGATAGACGCCCACCGTGATTCCGGTGTCCTCGCCGGTGGCGCAGAGGAGCCCGATGGTCCGTGCCTCGAAAGGCTGATGCGTGCGCGCGAACTCCCTGAGGGCCTGCTCCAGCCCTTCCCAGTCGTAGTCCTCGGCGAGCTGGTGCGTGAAGTGCGCGAACGGTGGGTCATAGATGGCGCCGAGCAGAGGGTCCTCGCTGAGGCCGGCCCTGGCCTCGATGACCTGGCTATTGAAGGCGGCGGGAATGACGGAACAGACGGATTGCACGAAACCACCTCTCAGCCGACTTTAGGGCGGCGGGAACGCCCTGACAACCCGGCTAACGGCGGGGGACGACGAGGCGGTGGCCTCCCGGCGGGCAGATAACCTCCAGGGGGCAATCGAAGGCGTCCGAGAGCAGGTTGGAGTCGAGCACCTCGTCGGGCGTGCCGACGGTGAGCAGGGCGCCGTCCTGCAGCACGGCGATGCGGTCCGAGTAGGCGGCCGCAAGGTTGAGATCGTGCAGGACGGCGAGGACGCAGGCGCCCTCGTCGGTCGCGAGAGCGCGCGCCGTGCGCATGATCAGCTCCTGATGACGCAGATCCAGGGAGGACGTCGGCTCGTCGAGCAGCAGGATCGGCGCTTGCTGGGTGAGGACGCGGGCGAGGTTGACGCGGGACTGCTCGCCGCCGGAGAGACTGGTGTAGACGCGCGAGGCAAAGCGCTCGGTCTCGGTGACGCACATGCTGCGCTCGGCGATCTCCTCGTCCTCGAGAGTGGCCCAAGTGCCGCGCAGGTGCGGGCTGCGGCCCATGAGCACGACGTCGCGGCCCTTGAAGGCGAACTGCAGGATCGTCTGCTGCGGCAGGACGGCGCGGCGGAGGGCGAGCTCGTGCGGGACGAAGCCGCTGAGGGCCCGGCCGTTGACGAGGACCTCGCCGGCGGTCGGGGTCAGCTCACCGCTGAGGAGCTTCAGCAGCGTCGACTTGCCGGCGCCGTTTTGTCCGACGACGGCCAGGACCTCGCCGGGGGATGCGTCGAGGTCTACGTCGCGTAGAAGCCGCGCCGGGCCCACGGAGTAACCGAGGCCGCGGGCGCTGAGAATCGTCTCTTTCATCCCCATCCTCCTTGCATTCGGCGCGTACGGTGCAGCAGCCAGAGAAAATACGGCCCGCCGAGCAACGCCGTGACGATGCCCAGAGGCAGCTCCAAGGGCGACAGGACCGTGCGGGCGATCAGGTCGGCGAGCAGCATCAGGATGGCGCCGCCGAGGGCCGCCGCGGGAAGCAGAGTGCGGTTGTCCGGCCCAATGACGAGTCGCAGCAGGTGCGGCACGACGAGGCCGACGAAACCGACGATGCCGATGGCCGCGACGACGGAGCCGGCGATCAACGCTGACGCGCCGATGATCTGCATGCGCAGCCGTTCGGTGCGCAGGCCGAGGTGAAACGCCTCGCGCTCGCCGAGCATCATCAGGTTGAGGTGGCGACGCAGCGTGAGCATGAGCAGCACGCCCGCTGCCACGAAGGGAGCGGTCGCGAAGACGACACGCCAGGTGCCGCCGCCGAGGCTGCCCATCTGCCAGAAGACGATGCTCCGTAGCTGGGCGTCCGTGGCGTAGAAGTTCATGAAGCCGATCGATGCGAAGGCGATGGCGTTGAGGGCGACGCCGGTGAGGATCAGCGTGACGACCTCCGTGCGGCCGTCGTGGCGGGAGAGCAGGTAGACGAGGGTGGTGAGCAGCAACGAGCCGCAGAAGGCCGCGGCGGGCATGGAGAAGCTGCCGAGCGGAGCGACGCCGAGCATGATCATGCCCACGGCGCCGACCCCGCCGCCGGCCGAAGAACCGATAAGGCCCGGATCGGCGAGAGGGTTGCGAAAGATGCCCTGCAAGGACGCCCCGGCGACGGCGAGACCGGCGCCGGTCATGCCACCGAGGAGCACGCGCGGCAGGCGGATGTTCCAGAGCACCAGGTCCTGCTGCAGCGTGTAATCGGCGCCGATTTCGAGGCCGAGGAGGCGCTGCGCGAGGATGCCTGTCACCTGCACCGGCGCGATGTGCACCGCGCCGATGCCGAGTGACAGGACGAAGACCGCGACCAGCGCCACGCCGAGTACCGGCAGGATCATGAGCGAGGGTGCGCCCATCCGGATGCCCAGGCGTTGCAGGCTGATCGTTGTCATCCGCGGTTAGCTCAGCTCCGGGTGGAGCTTCTTGACCAGCTCCATCAGCGCCTGGCCGGCGCGCGGTCCGAGGCCGAGCAGGTACTGGTCGTCCATGTCGATGACGCGTTTGTTCCGGCCTGCCGGCGTCTGAGCGATGCCGGGAATGTTGGCCAGGCCTTCGACGCCGCCGACCGACGTGAGACCGGCGGTGAGGACGAGGTAGACGTCAGGCTGGGCGGCGACCAGCGCCTCAGGGGTAATCGGCTTCGAGCCGGTAATGCCGGAGTCGGCGCCGACATCCGCGCCGGCCGCCGTGACGATCAGCGAGTCGGCGCCGGAGCCCTTGCCCATGATCACCTGGACGGTGGCGCCGCGCAGGTAGAGGAACATGACCTTGGGGCGAGACGTGGCCCTGGCGGCGAGGGCTTTCGCATCGGCGATTTCCTTCTCGGTGGTCTGGGCGACGAGCTCGCCGCGCACGGGGACGCCGAGCGCTTTGGCGACGGTGCGGATCTTGTTGCCGACTTCTTCGAGCGAGGTGGTGGTCTTGATGATGACGACCGGGACGCCGATCGAGCGGATCTGCTCGATGACTTCGGGCGGGCCGGCGCCTTCGTTGCCGATGACCACGGAGGGGTTGAGCGAGAGGATGCCCTCGGCAGAGAGCGTGCGCTGGTAGCCGATCGACTGCTTGGCCTTCGCCGCCTCAGGGTAGGTGGCGCTGGTGTCGGTGCCGACGACGTTATCGCCGAGGCCGAGGGCGTAGACGACCTCTGCGATGTCGCCGTTGAGCGGGATGATGCGGCTGACGTCCTTGACGGTGATCGGCTTGCCGTCCTTGTCCTGGACCGTGACGGGCAGCACGGGCGAGACCTCGCGGACGGATTCGAGGGTGGGCTGGGTGGTGGGCTGCGACGCGGTTTCGTCGTCGCTGCCTTCACCGCAGGCCGCGACGAGTGAGATGAGCAGGGCTGCTGTGAGCGCTCCCAGGGCTTTGAGAATCAAGACTCCCCTCCTTCGTGATCACTAAAGATCGGTGTTAGTATGCACTAAACGCAGTAGCGAAGCGAAGTATGAGCAAAGGAGAGTTATTAGTCAATACTAAGATGACGATTGGAAGTGGCGTTTTGGTGACGGGGCGCTGGACCTCACCCCCGCTGCCGCGCGCCCGTCTCCGTCGACGGCGAGGGGCTGGGGACGATGCGGCGTGGTTTTGGGATCAGCGGGACGGGCGGTGGTTGCGTAGGCTGGGAGGCGAGGAGCGTCTCTGACGATGGGAGATTGCTTCGCCTTGCCTGCCGGCAATGGCTCGCAACGACAGGGGAGAGGCGCCCTGTTGGGTGACGGGGTGTCGCACCCTCACCCTCTCCCTCCCGAGGGAGAGGGGACTTCTTGGGAGGCGGCGCGTTCGAGGATGAGCGTAGAATCGGCGTTGAAAGCCGGGGACACCCCGGACGCCGCTAAAGGGGCGCACGGGGACATCTGGCCGCGAGGTGACGAATGGCTGAGAAGATCACGGTCCTGAACCCGGTGGGCTATCCGCCGAAGGTGACGCAGAAGCAGCTGGCGCCGCGCCTGGAGAGCCTGGACGGCAAGACGATCTACCTGGTCGATTGCCGGTTCGATGACTCCGTGGAGCTGCTGAAGCAGGTGCAGGGCTGGTTCGCGGACCACATGCCATCGGTGACGACGAAGCTGGTGCAGTTGAGCAACCTGTACAGCCGCGACGACCCGCAGACGTGGGAGATGATCCGCGACAGTGGAGACGCCGCGATCGTCGGGGTGGGCCATTGAAGCACCTGCGCGCCGGCGGTCGCCGCGCACGGAGTGGCACTCGAGAGTAAGTACGGCGTCCCCACGGTGGCGCTGCACACCGACAAGTTCGACCGCGTGGTGCGGTCGACGACGCGGGTGGCGGGTCTGCCCCAGGCGGCGTTTGTCTTCGTGCCGCAGCCGGTGATGGGCAAGCCCGCGCACGAGCTGCGCGCCTACGTCGACGGCAACGACCCGATTACGGGACGTCCGGTGATGCAGGAGGTCATCGAGGGGCTGACGGGGTCGCTCAACGGGCACCTGGCGCCGGAACCGCAACGCACGACGCCGCGTTTGGTGGAGCCGGACAGCGAGGACAACCTGCGCGCGCTGTTCGAGGCGAACCACTGGACGGACTACCTGCCGATCGTGCTGCCGACGGAGGAGCGCGTGGCGGCGATGCTGGCGCACACCTCGCACAAGGCCGACGAGGTGGCCGGGCGCATGGAGGCGACGCATCACCGCGGGCTGTGGGAGTACACGGTGGAGAAGGTGGCGGTGAACGCGGTGATGGCGGGCGCGCGCCCCGAGTACTTCCCGGTGATCCTGGCGCTGGCGGCTTCGCAGATCACGGCGCGCAGCAGCACGTCGAGCTCGGCTTCGGCGATGGTGGTGGTGAACGGGCCGGTGCGCCACGAGATCGGGATGAACATGGGCGTCGGCGCGATGGGGCCGTACAACCACGCGAACGCGACGATCGGCCGGGCGTACGGGCTGCTATCGCAGAACGCGCAGGGCGGGTCGGTGCCGGGCGAGACGTACATGGGGTCGCTGGGCAACGGCTACACCTACAACAACCTGACGTTCGCGGAGAACGAGGAGCGCAGCCCGTGGCAGCCGCTGCACGTGAGCAAGGGCTTCAAGCCGGAGGAGAGCACGGTCAGCGTGTTCTGGGGCAATCGCAGCACGACGTTCAACCTGGGGCTGCGGGAGGCGCACTGGCGCGAACACGTGCGCGACATGCTGAAGGGGACGGACCAGCTGACGGCGCCCTGCCTGCTGCTGGACCCGATCACGGCGCGGCAGTTCATCGACCGGGGCGGCTTCGACACGAAGGAGAAGCTGATCGACTGGCTGTGGGAGACGGCGCAGATGCCGGCGGGCGAGTACTGGGACCTGCAGCTGATCCAGAACTACATCTACCCGCGCGCGACCTTCGGCGAGGAGCCGTTCGCGAGCAAGCTGAAGGCGGCGCCGGACGAGCTGATCCACACGTTCAACAAGCCGGAGATCAACGTGGTGGTCGTGGGCGGCGAGGCGAACGGCTACTGGCAGATCATGGGCGCGAACCACAGGAAGACGGTGTCGGTGGA
>DATDOP010000405.1:0-9907 GCA_035293185.1 Dehalococcoidia bacterium
GCAATCTGGCAATCTGGCAATCTGGCAGGGAAGCTCAGACTTCATACTGCTCGCCCTCTCCCTCGCGTAGGTCTGTTCGGCCTCTCCAAGCTCCCGCATCCGTGTGGTAATCATGCTCTCGACTTTGGAGCATTGCGTCAGCAGCTCACCGGCCAGGTCATCCGACAAGTAGTGCCGGCGATAGAGAAGGTCGATCCATGACTCCGCTTCAAATGCGGAGCCTCGCGCAATCGAGAGATGGTGCCGGTAGGCAGCCTGAGAAAAGCGGCCGTAACCCTCCGCCACGTTGGCAGGTATTGAACCTGCCGCACGCATCAGTTGTGAGACGATCGCGTCAGTTGCCCGGTCACGAGTCAGTCTGATTACGACCTCGGCGACACGCTCGGCGAAAGACTGGCTCTCCTTCCACAGCGCAATGCTCCGGAAGTTGGAGCCCACCCGTGCTCCTTGCCCGATTGCCCGATTGCCCGATTGCCCGGACCCCTCTTTATCGGGACCAGAAGTCATGGATCGCCCGGCAGTTCTGAGATTACTTGCACCCTCCGGCGTAAGCTCCATCGAGGAATCGCCAAAGACGGTCGGCGGCTGCTCGAGTCGCCTCCTCCAAACCGGCGCGCGCCTCCGTCGTCGTCGCCGCGGCGACCACCACGTCTCGCTCCGCCTGGGAGTGGTACACGTCAACGTCCCGGTGCACGCTGAAGAACTCGTAACCCGTCGCGTCCTCGAAGCCGTAGAACTTTCGCAGACCGGCGATTTTCGTCTCCGCCACGCGCGGCGCCTGCGACTCGTACGCGTACAGCGTCGCGAGGCCCTCGGCGACGCTGCCCTCGGCGCAAACGGCCCGGAAGCCGTCGACCAGCTCTCGCGTCTCGGCATTGGCCTCGGAGCCGCGAACCTCCGCCTCGTCCAGGCCCAGCGACTCGCAGAAGCGCAGCCATAGCGTCAGGTGGTTCTCGCCTGCCGCGGAAGGATGCTCCTCGTCCCACAGGTTCTCGAGCACTGCCTGACGCGCCGCGCCGGGCTCCATGCGAGCGTGGATCGAGCTGAGGAACGTCGGGAAGGCGGCCTCGAAGTGGAAGTACTGCTTGGCGTACCCGCGCAGCGACTCCAGCGGCAGCGTGCCCGCGTTCCACGCCTGGTAGAACGGGTGCTTGAGCAGGCTGCGCTCGTCGATGATCGCGTCAAGGGTCTCGTCGAACCTGGTCAATGATCTCCTCCTCTGGTGAACTAGCAACTCCAAATACATAGTGCATAGGCATAGCGCATCGGGCATCGTGCGCGGTGCACAGCCCATAGCTCCGGCCTTACTCGTCGTCCACTAGACGATCTGCTTCTTCAAACTCGTGTATGTCGCACCCTCGTCACTCATCCGCCGAGCCGGCACTCGTGGCAAAGCACGCATCATTGCCGTGAGCAGCCTTCCGACCTCCACGCACTTGGCCGTCATTGTGCTGCTCGTTTCTTCCGAAACATAGCCTGTCCTTGAGAGTAGGTCGATCCAGGATTCAGTCTCGAACAGAGAGCCTCTCGCAATGGAAAGATGATTGCGGTACGCGCCTGCTGAGTACCTGCCGTAGCCTTCGGCGATGTTCGCGGCGACAGACCCGGCAGACCGAAGCAGCTGTAGTCCAATCGCCTCAGACTGTCGGTTCCTCGGCAGCCGCTCAAGCTCAGCAACGACTTCGGTAGCAAGTTCCTGAGCCTTCTGCCAGACAATCAACGCCTTGAACCCACCTGGACTCTTGTTCGCCGTCACGCTATTTCTGTCCCATGCCTATGCGCTATGCCCTAGCGTCAGCCCCATGCCGCGTTTCATCTGCTCGACCTTCGGTCCGGCGTACGCCCGCGCCTGCTCCGCACCGATCGCCAGCAACCGATCCAGCTCCGCCGGGTCCTGCATCAGCTCCTCGTGGCGCGCGCGAATCGGCGTCAGCTCCGCAATGACAACCTCGGCGACGCGCCGTTTGAGGTCGCCGTAGCCGCGCGCATCCGCGAAGTCGCGTTCCGTCTCCTCCGAAGACTTGCCGCTGACCGCCTGGTAGATGCCCAGGAGGTTGTTCACGCCCGCCTTCGCCGGGTCATTCGAAAACGCGATCTCGCTGCCCGAATCCGTTACCGCGCGCATAATCGCCCGCTCAATCTCCTTCGGCTCATCGAGCATGCGCAGCGCATGACCGCGGATGTGGCCGTAGCTCTTCGACATCTTCACCGCCGGGTCGTCCAGGCCCATGACGCGCGCCGCGGTCTGCGGGATCACCGGCTGCGGCACCACGAACGTCTCCCCAAACAGCCGGTTGAAGCGCTCGGCGATGTCGCGGGTCAGCTCCACGTGCTGCTTCTGGTCCTCGCCCACCGGCACCTCGTGCGCGTCGTACAGCAGGATGTCGGCCGCCATCAGCACCGGATAGTCCAGCAGCCCGGCGGAAATGCTCTCTTGCTTCGCCGACTTGTCCTTGTACTGCGTCATGCGCTCCAGCCAGCCGATCGGCGTGACGCAGTTCAGCAACCACGTCGCCTCGGAGTGGGCGCTGACGTGTCCCTGCACAAACAGCGTGCTCTTCTTGGGGTCGATGCCGCAGGCCAGCAGCATCGCCGCCATGGAGCGCGTCTGGTGCACGAGCGTCGCCGGGTCCTGCGGCACCGTGATCGCGTGCAGGTCGACGATGCAGAAGTAGTTGATCCGCTCGCCCTGGTGCTGCACCCACTGCTTCACGGCGCCCAGGTAGTTACCCAGGTGAAACTCGCCCGTCGGCTGGATCCCCGAAAACACCCGGCGGGTAGAGCTGCTCACGAGCGCTTCCCAGCAGATAGCAAAGAGCAGATAACCGGCTTAACGTTCATCTTCGATGTCAACCTCGTAGGCCAGTCCGACTTCTCGAATCGCGCCATTGCCGCCTTCGAGTGCTTTCATCCGAGCCGTGAGAACACGGGCCAGTTCCTCACACTGGCGGTCAAGGTCTGCAGCAAGTTCAGAGGAAATCAAGCTCTGACGGGTCAGCAGATCCAACCAGGACTGGGTCTCGAAGAGAGATCCTCGCGCGATCGAGAGGTGATTTCGATAAGCCGCTTTCGAGTATCGTCCGTAACCCTCTGCGATGTTCGCGGGAACCGAGCCGGCAGAACGAACCAGCTGCGCCACGACAAGATCCGAAGTTCGGCTGCGCGGCAGCTCCTCCGCCAGTTTCACAACTCGGACAGCCAGTTCTTGTCCCATCTGCCAATGGATGAGATTGCGAAAGTGGCGGCCGGGAGATTCGTCAGTCATCGCACAGTCCTCGTTCAGCCTGTTATCTGTTATCTGCTCTCTGTTAAACCCGTGGCACCGAAGCCATCGCCGCCCGCACCATCTCCTCCGGATACGCGTAGTCCTGCAGTTTGCCGGAGAGGAACTGGTCGTAGGCCGCCAGGTCGAAGTGACCGTGTCCGCTGAGGTTGAACAGGATCACGCGATTCTCCCCCGCCTCGTCCGCCGCCCGCGCCTCGCCGATCGCCGCCTGGATGGCGTGAGCGCTCTCCGGCGCCGGGATGATCCCCTCGGTCCGCGAAAACTGGATCGCCGCCTCGAACACGCCCGTCTGCGCGTAAGCCTGCGCCTCGATGTGCCCGCGGGCGTGCAGCTCGCAGATCAGCGGCGCCATGCCGTGATAGCGCAGCCCGCCCGCGTGGATACCCGGCGGCACGAAGGTGTGACCGAGCGTGTACATCTTCACCAGCGGCGTCAGCGCTGCCGTGTCGCCGAAATCGTAGACGTACTCGCCCTTGGTCAGGCTGGGGCACGCCTCCGGCTCCGCGGCCAGGAAGCGCGTCTTCTTGCCATCCATCAGGCGTTCACGCAGAAACGGGAAGGCGATGCCCGCGAAGTTCGAACCGCCACCGACGCACCCGACGACGACGTCGGGGTACTCACCCGCCATCTCCATCTGCTTCAACGCCTCTTCGCCGACCACGGTCTGGTGCAGCAACACGTGGTTGAGCACGCTGCCCAGCGAGTACTTCGTGTCCTCGCGCGTCACCGCGTCCTCCACCGCCTCGCTGATCGCGATGCCGAGACTGCCGGGTGACTCCGGGTCCTCCGCCAGGATCTGGCGCCCGGCGTTCGTGTCCGGGCTCGGGCTGGCCACCACTGAGCCGCCCCACGTCCCCATCATGATCCGGCGGTACGGCTTCTGCTCGTAGCTCACCCGTACCATGTACACCTTCAGCTCGATGCCGAAGAGGTTGCACGCCAGCGAGAGCGCGCTGCCCCATTGCCCGGCCCCCGTCTCCGTGCTCAGGCGCCGCGTGCCCTCCTGCTTGTTGTAGTAGGCCTGCGCCACCGCCGTATTCGGCTTGTGCGACCCTGCCGGCGAGACGCCTTCGTACTTGTAGTAGATGTGGGCGCGCGTCCCCAATGCCTTCTCCAACCCGTGGGCCCGGTATAGCGGCGACGGCCTCCACAGCTTGTAGATCTCGCGCACGGGCTCCGGGATCTCGATGAACCGTTCCTGGCTCACCTCCTGCGCGATCAGCGACATCGGGAATAGCGGCGCCAGGTCCGCCGGGCCAATCGGCTGATGCGTGCCGGGGTGCAGCGGCGGGGGCGGCGGGCCGCCCGTAGCCACCATGTCTGGGAGGATGTTGTACCAATGAGTCGGCAGCTCTCGCTCCGTCAGCAGGTACTTGTGATCGGCCATTGTCGTCCTCCTCGGCACAAACAAAAACGCCCTTCGCCGTTATAGGGGCGAAAGGCGTTCGCGGTGCCACCCTAATTGTCCTTCCCGGGAAGGACATCTCACAGACACGGCCCCGGCTTCGGGACGATGTCCTGGGGCTCTGATATCGGTGCCCTCTCCGGCTTAGCTACGGTGTTGAAAGCCCGGGAAACCCCGGAACCCCTGCTGAGGGCCCACCTTGGGCGTCAGTCTAGGGTTCAACACCCTCACTTCGCGGCTCCCGGGTCCATTCACTCGTCACTCGGCGCCGGGCTCTCACCTCATCCCGGCTCTCTGGGGCCTCGCGTCGCGAGCTACTACTCCCGTTCACAGCCTTTTGTTCGGTTGTCCACCGAGTCTACAGGCCGCCTCCGTTTGGCGTCAAGGTCGCTGCCGACCCTCCCGCTGCTGCAGAACCGGCGCTATACTTGCGCCAGCCTGCGACGGCCCCTACCTTTAGCCCCCACCCCGCCGAGCAACACGCCAGATTCCTAGTTCAAGGGAGCAGCTTCCACCATGCCTATGAAGACGCCCGGCGCTATCTACATCGAGCTCGGCAAGCCCATGATCATCGACGACATCGACCTGCCGGACCCCGGACCGACCCAGGTCCTGGTCAAGCAGTTCGCCACCGGCGTCTGCCACTCCCAGCTGCACGAGCTCGACCGGCCCAACCCCACGCTGCCCCTCGTCCTCGGTCACGAGTCCACCGGCGTTGTCGTCGCTGCCGGCAAAGACGTCCCGCACGTCAAGGAAGGCGACCACGTCATGGTCACCTGGGTCCCGCGCACGCCCGGCGGCCGTCCCGCCATCCCCGCGAAGGTCATGTACAAGGGCGCAGAGGTCAAGTACGGCGCCCCGGCCAACGTCGGCACCTTCACCTGGTCGCGCGACATCGTCGTCGATGAGCAGATGGTCGTCCCGCTGGACAAGAAAGCAGACGTCGACGCCACCGCGCCCGTCGGCTGCGCCGTCATGACCGGCGTCGGCGCCGCAATCAACTCCGCGATGGTCCGTCCCGGTGACTCCTGCGCGATCATCGGCGTCGGCGGCGTCGGGCTCTCGGTCGTCGCCGGCTGCGCCATCGCCGGCGCCTACCCGATCATCGCCATCGATCTGGCGGACGACAAGCTGGAGTTCGCCAAGCAATTCGGCGCCACCCACGGCATCAACGCCGCCAAGGAAGACCCGATCGCCAAGGTGCGCGAAATGATGGGCGGCGGATTCAACGCCGGCGTCGATCACTCCTTCGACGCGATCGGCGCCAAGATCAGCATGGAGCAGGTGCTGCAGCTCGCCCGCGGCCGCCGTCCCGGCGATCGCGAAGGCGGCCAGGCGATTCTCGTCGGCGTGCCGCACGGCGAGGCGCCCACGCCCCCCATGTTCATGCTCTTCGGCGGCAAGGTCTTCCGCGGCGCGCCCGGCGGCTGCAGCGACCCCGACAGGGACTTCCCGATGATGATCCGCTGGTTCCTCGAAGGCAAGCTGCCGCTCGACAAGATGGTCACCAAGACCTACAGCCTGGAGCAGATCAACGAGGCCTGCCTCGACCTGCGCCAGGGCAAAATCGCCGGCCGCGCTATCGTCAAGTTCTAGAGCGGTACGTCGCAAGACACGAGTAGGGGTGGTCCGCGGACCGCCCCTACTCGTTCCGGCGAACACAAAGTGTCTTAGCGTCCACAAGTTGATCCCCTCGCCCTGGAGGGGGCGGGTTAGGGTGAGGAGGCGTTTCGTCTGTTTCGCAGGCGCCTCTCCTGCAGAAAGGCGTTAATCGCCGCCGCCAGCACGTCCGGCCCCTGGAACTGCGCGTTGTGCCCCTGACCATCCAGCATCTCCAACCGCGAACCCGGCACCATCGCTGCGAACCTGCGCACGCCCTCCTGCATCCAGGACGGGCTCCGCGTCCCCAGCAGGAACAACGTCGGCACGTCGATTTGCGCCAGGCGCTCCGGCCTCACCTCGTACGTACGCGTGATCCGCACGTCGTAGGAGCCCGTCTGCACGTAGCGCGTCTGGTCCAGCCAGCGCGGTCCGTCGCGCAGCCGCTGAATGTCCATCGCCAGCTGCTCCATGCCTTCCCGGAAGAACAGTTCCAGCGCCCCATCCCGGTCGCCCTGCGCCACCAGCGCGTCGATGCGGTCCGGCAGCTCAAGGCCGAGCAGCGGCAACCGAACGGCGGCCATCGGCGGCTCGTACAGCAGCAGGCGCCGCACCCTCAGTCCTCGCTCCATCGCGTACAGCGCCAGCAGCGCCCCGGAGGAGTGCGCAAACAGGTCGCGTGGCTGCGGCATCGTCTCCACAAACGCCATCAGGTCGTCGACCTCGCGCTCGACGGCGTACGTTGGCCCATCGGTGCTCTCGCCGCGCCCCCGCCGGTCGTACGTGTACAGCGTCCGCCCCGGCTGCAGGTACGGCAGCAGGCGTTCCCAGCCCGCCTGCTCCATCATCGCCCCGTACACGAACGCCAGGCCCGGCCCCTCGCCGGACGCGGCGCCGACGATCTCGATGCCGTCCGGCGCCCTGACCGCGATGCGTCTCACTGGGCTTGCTTCTGCCAATTCCGGCCTCCCGCCCCAATCTAGCGCAGCCGCCGCTAACGCCCTACCCTTCGCCTTGCGAGAGGCCGCTGATGCAACCCGATCCCGAACTGAGAGCTACTCTGCTCGCCCTGTACGCTGCGATGTCCAGCGGCAACGCGCCCTCGGTCGAAGCCTTCTACTCCCTGGCTTCGGGATCCGTGTTCATCGGCACGGACGCCTCCGAGTTCTGGACCGACTCTGCCCGGCACAACGCCGATGTCCGCCCCTTCTTCGATGGCTCCCGCGGCACGCTGCGCTGGACGGCGGGCGACGCGCTCGCGTACTCCGAAGGCAACGTCGGCTGGACGATCGACCGCCCGGCGATCGCGCTGCCGGACGGCTCCACGCGGCTGCTGCGCGTCACGCTGGTCTGGCACCTCGAAGACGGCGCCTGGCGCGTCATCCAGTCACACGCCTCCGCCGGCGCCTGACCCGGCAGCGATCTTGCCCCTGGCGCGCCGAGAATCTACTATAGAACCGACCGACCAGTCGGTTTGTTTTCGAAGTAAGGACGGCCTCTGTGTCCACGGCCACATTCCAGCTCCAGGCCCTCGGCCGCATGACGCCGCTTATCCAGTGCGCCCGCGACCGCTCGGCGCGCCTCGGACGCCCCGTGCTTGCCAGCCTCACCGCCCACCTCGGCCCCGCCCCAGACTACGACCCCTCTAGCGTGATCGCGCAGCCGGACGCCTTCATCTGGGAGCAGCCCCAGCGTGGTTTCGCGCTCGCCGCCGCCGGCCACGCGACGCGTCTGGTCGCCGCGGGCGAGTCGCGTTTCGCCGACATACGCGCGCAGTTGACGCACCTCCTCGACGAAGCCGCCACCCTCCAGGACAGCGGCGCCGCCCTGCGGCCCGCCCCCCTGAGCTTCGCCGGCTTCGCCTTCGACCCCGCCCACCCCGACGACGTCGCCTGGTTCGGCTTCCCGGAAGCGCTGGCGATCGTCCCGCGACTCCTCGTGGCGCGCAGCGGCGCCCACCTCTTCTTCACCGCCAACCTCATGGTCGACGCCGCCACCGACCCCGCGACCGCCCTCGAAGACCTGCGCGCCGACGCCGAGCGCCTGCTTGCGCCCGCCTCACCCGAAGCCGCGACCCGCACCTCCCGCCTGCTCGACCCCGGCCTCGAGGCCCGCGCCTCCTGGGACGACAGCGTCACCGGCCTGACCTCACGCATCGCCGCCGGGGACGCCGAGAAAGTCGTCCTCGCCCGCCGCGTCCAGGCCGAGAGCGATGGCCCCGTCGACGTCCGCAACGTCCTGCAGCGTCTACGCGAGCGCTATCGCGAATGCACCGTCTTCGCGCTGCGCGCCGGCGAAGACGCCTGCTTCCTCGGAGCAACGCCGGAGATGCTCGTCGCGCTCAGCGGCCGCGAGGTCCGCGCCGACTGCCTCGCCGGTTCAGCCGCTCGCGGCGCCACGGACGCCGAAGACGCCGCCATCGGCGCTGCGCTGCTCGCCGACGACAAGGAGCGCCGCGAGCACGCCATCGTCGCCCGCAGCCTCCACGAATCGCTCTCTTCTCTCTGCCACGACATCCGCGAGCCGGAGACGCCCGGCCTCCGCCGCTTCGCCAACGTCCAGCACCTGCACACCCCCCTCGAAGCCACGACAGACGGACGGCGCCACGTCCTGGAGCTGGTGCAGCGTCTGCACCCCAGCGCCGCCACCGCCGGCCTGCCACGCGAGGCCTCGCTCAGCCTGATCCGCGACCACGAGCCCTTCAGCCGCGGCTGGTACGCCGGCCCCATCGGCTGGATCGACGCCGAAGGCGGTGGTGAGTTCGCCGTCGCCTTGCGCTCCGCCCTCGTCCGCGACGACGTCGCCTCGCTCTACGCCGGCTGCGGCATCGTCCCCGGCTCAGACCCCGCGCGCGAGTACGCCGAATCGCAGCTCAAGCTCCAGGCCATGCTCTGGGCCCTCAACGCCAACCCGGAGCCCGCCTCATGACGCAGCACGGCTCGCCCACCACCAACGCCATCCCCTCTCCCTGGAGGGAGAGGGTTAGGGTGAGGGGATTCGACCAGCATCCTCCCCCAAGTAGCGTCTTCATTCGCCCACCACTGCGCCGCGCGAGGCCCCGTCATGCCTGACCGGCTCTCTCACGCCGAAGTCCTCGGCCGCTTCTGCGGCACCTTCGTCGACGAGCTCGTAGCCGCCGGCGTCGAGAACGTCTGCCTCTGCCCTGGCTCCCGCTCGACGCCCCTCGCCCTCACTTTCGCTCGCCACCCCAACATCAAGCTGTGGACCCACCTGGATGAGCGCTCCTGCGCCTACTTCGCCCTGGGCATGGCCAAAGCCTATGCGGTCGATCCCGTCGTCATCCTCTGCTCCTCGGGCACCGCGGCCGCCAACTTCTTCCCGGCCGTCGTCGAGGCGTACCATTCGCACGCACCGCTGATTGTCCTCACTGCGGACCGGCCGCCGGAACTCCAAGGTCTTGGCTCGAATCAGACGATTGACCAGCAGAATCTCTACGGCTCCGCCACGAAGTGGTTCGTCAACATGCCGCTTCCAGAAGCGTCCGAGCAGGTGCTTGCATACGTGCGCATGGTGGCTCGGCGGAGCTTCAAACTGTCGGCAAGGGAAGGCGCATCTGGGCCGGTGCATCTGAACTTCCCGTTTCGGGAGCCTCTCCT
>DATDOP010000406.1:0-3609 GCA_035293185.1 Dehalococcoidia bacterium
CTACAATGAAACCCACGATGTCTCGCGAACAGTACGTCGCCACCGACAAGCGCACCGGCCTCGAAGTCGCCGTCACGGGCGACTTCCCGGACCACCCTCAGGACCGCATCCGCATTGCGCGCACCAGCAACCTGTTCGCGCGCCTGATGTCCACCATCCTGGAGATGGAGAGCGAGAGCGAGCGCCGCGACGCCTTCATAGCCGTCGAAACCCAGATGGAGCTCGCCGATGCGCTGATCAAGCACGACATGGAGGAGGTCCAGCGCCTGCTCCAGGACACGCTGCAGAAGCTGGGCATCACCCCTGACCAGATTCGCGAGCTCGAAGAGGAAATCAGGCGCCGCCTCGGCGACCTCGGCCAGGGGGGTCCGGAGCTGCAGTAACGACCCGGGAAGCCGCCTGTGGCCCCTCGCTTGAGTTGCCGGCGGGGCCTTCGGCGGGTTCCGCTGTGTCGCCGGCCTGGATACAAGGCTACTTAAGCCTTTAACGTTTCGCCTGTATTACAATCGGCTGAACATGCAAGCCAGCTCGTTCACCCCACGCGCCTGATGGCGCCGGCGATTGCTGACGACGGCTTAGTCAACGAGGTCGCTCCCACGGAGACCAGCGCCGCCCGCGCCTGGGCGGACTCGACGCTCGCCGCGTTTCAGTTCCCGGTCTACCGCATCGTCTGGCTCGGCAGCTTCCTCGCCTTCCTGGCCTTCAACGTCTCTTCCACGGCGCAGTCGCTGGTCGCTTTCGACCTCAGCGGCAACAACCACGCTGTGGGCACGGTGATGTTCGGCCAGGGCGTCGCGATGATCCTCCTCAACCCGTTCGGCGGTGCGATCGCTGACCGGTTCAACAAACGGCTGCTGATCCTGGGCGCCCAGAGCGCGATCGGCGTGGTCATCCTGGCAATTGCCATCCTGCTCGCCACCGGCCAGATCAGCATCTTCTGGCTCGCCGTCGGGTCGTTCAGCACCGGGCTGATGTTCGCGATCCTTGGCCCCGCGCGCACGTCGCTGATGTCCGAAATCGTTTCGCCCAGCCGTATCGGCAACGCGATGGCCCTGCTGCAGGTCGGCAGCAACTTCGGCCGCGTCTGCGCGCCCGTACTCGCCGGCGTGCTGATCTCCTGGTCCCTCCTGGGAGCAACCGGTACCTACTTCCTGATCGCCGCCGTCTTCGTTCTCGTCATCGTTACGATGTCGCAGATCCCGTCGAGTCCGCCGCGCGGCAGCGGCACCACCAGCGTCTTCGACGACGTGAAGATCGGTCTCAGGTACGCGCGCGGCAACCGGCGCCTGCTCCAGCAACTCCTTGGCTATTACGCCATGACCGGCCTGGGATTCACCTATTTCGTGGTCATGCCGGGCTTCGTCCACAACGAGCTGGGTGAAGGCAAGGCGGCGGTCGGCCTGCTCTACGGCGTCACGGCGGTCGGGGGTTTCTTCGGCAGCATCACGGTCGCCTCCTTGGCGGACTCGCCGAAGGCCCACCTTTATCTCAAGCTCAGCAGCTTACTGACCGTCGGCGCCTTGATCGCCGTCGGCTTCATGCGCAGCTACGAAGCCGCCGTCGTCATCCTGTTGTTCCTCGGCTTCGGGATTGCCTCCTACCAGACCCTGAACAACTCAATTGCCCTGCGGCTCTCAGACGCGCGCTACTTCGGGCGCGTCGCCGGCCTGCTGCAGATCGCCTGGGCGCTGATCAACCTGATCAGCCTGCCTGTCGGCTTCGTCGCCGACGCGATCGGCGAAGGCGCCACGCTGAGCCTTGCCGGTGCGATTCTCCTCGGCGTCGTGTTGCTGCTCGCACTCTGGGAGAGCCGGATCAAGGCTCCGGCCGCCCTCGCCGGCGCCTGACCCTGCTTGACACGGGATCAAGCTTCCCGTATCTCTAGAAGGCCATCGTGCAGCGCATCCCGTTCACGGCGGCGCGACGTAAGTTTGACAGACAGGAGGCTCTAACCTTGGACGCAAGCGTAGGCATCTTCATGGAGTCGACTGACCCGAAATCACGCTTCGATTTCAAAGTCACGCTCAACGACGCCGCCGGTCAGCCGCTCGCCGGCCGCGATGTCGTGCTCAGCGTCCAGGGCGATGGCAGCCTGCAGCCCGGCCACGACGCCAAGACGATGACCCGCGAGACCGACGCTCAGGGAGAGGTCGTCTTCTCCTGGTTCCGCCGCTCGATCTTCGGCCGCGACGTCAAGGCAACCGTCTCGGCCGAGCCCCGCGACCTGCCGGACGCTGAGCTCACCCTCGAGACCACGGAGATCGAAGCCCTAAACACCAGCTATCGGACCAGGACCTACCCGCTCAGGGTCGGCGGCCAGAACATCTACCGGTAGCACCAGCGGCCGCTCAGTTCCCTCGGCTCGCAATACCAGCACGTCTGCTCCGTAGGCCAGGCGCAGGTTGTTGCGCGTCAGCACGTCGGCGGGCGTCCCCTCCGCGATGACGCTGCCGCCTGCCAGCAAGACCAGCCGGTCGCAGTACAGCGAAGCCAGCGTAAGGTCGTGCAGCGCCGCCAGCACCGCGACCCCCTCGTCACGCGCCAGGCGCAGCAACAGCTTCGCTATCAGCAATTGGTGGCCGATGTCCAGGTTCGCGGTCGGCTCATCCAGCAGCAACAACGGCGTCTCCTGGGCCAGCGCCCGCGCCAGCACGACGTTCTGACGCTCTCCCCCGGACAGCTCGTCGACGCGGCGGTAGGCGAGTTCGGCTGCGCTCAGCGCATTCAGGGCGTCATCCGACTTGCGGTAGTCCGCCGGGCCCTCCTGGTCGAGAAACCGCAGATACGGCGTGCGGCCCATCACCACGACCTCGCGCGCCAGGAAGCCCAACGGCAGCGTCGGGTTCTGCGGCACCACCGCGACCTTGCGCGCTAGATCCCGCGCGCTCAACCGCGAAGCCTCTTCGCCGTCGATCAGCACTTGCCCTGACCGCAGCGCGACGCCGTGAGTGATCGCGCGCAGCAGCGTGGTCTTGCCGCCGCCGTTGGGCCCCACCAGGCCCACCACCTCCCCCGCCGCCACTTCGAGGTCGACACCGCCCAGCGCCGTACGCTCCCCGTAATCGACCCGCACGCCGCGGACCGACAGCATCAGAAGTAGACCTTGCGCTGGCGTCGCAGCAGCAGCAGGAAGAATGGCGCTCCCACAAACGACGTGACGATGCCCACAGGCAGCTCGCCCGGGCTGACCAGCGATCGCGCGCCGACGTCGGCCAGGACCAGGAAGCTCGCGCCCACCAGCACGACGACCGGCAGCAGCCGCCGGTAGTCCGGCCCGATCAGCAGCCTCACGACATGCGGCGCCACGATACCCACGAAGCCGATGATCCCCACGACCGACACGGCAGCCGCCGTCGCCAGCGACGCCGCGAGCAGAACCACCGCCTTCGTCCGCTGCACGTCCAGGCCGACGTGCGCCGCCTCTTGCTCGTCTAGCTGCAGCACGTTGAGCATTCGCCCGTGCAGGAAGATCACCGCCGCCGCCGGTAGCGCGTAGGGCAGCACGTACGACAGGTCGCGCCAGCCGCTGCCGTTGAACGAGCCGAGCAGCCAGGCCAGCACGGCGCTCGAGCTCTGGCTATCCACGATCAGGATGTAGGAAATGGCCGC
>DATDOP010000407.1:0-5562 GCA_035293185.1 Dehalococcoidia bacterium
CTGTTCGTGCGCACACGTTTCAAGAGACGCGGCGCCGGTGCGGCGCTGATCGCGGCGGTCGAGCAGCGCGCCGTCGCCGGCGGGGCGACCTGCGTGCACATCGTCACGGGGCGAGACAACCTGGACGCGCAGGCTTTCTACGAGGCGCAGGGCTACGCGATGCCGGGGGTTGAGCTGGAGAAGCACTTCAGGACGGGGCGAAGCTGATGGCCGGTCGATTGCTGATCCGCGGCGGACGCGTGCTCGACCCGGCGAACGGCGTCGACAGGCTGGGCGACGTGCTGATCGAGGACGGTGTCGTGGTTGAGGCGGGTGCGAGGCTCGACGCCGACGCGAAGGTCATCGACGCCAGGGGGCTCGTTGTCGCGCCGGGGTTCATCGACCTGCACACACACTTGCGCGAGCCGGGCTTCGAGTACAAAGAGGACATCGAGTCCGGGACGCGGGCGGCGGCGCGCGGCGGCTTTACGACGGTCTGCGCGATGCCGAACACGGAGCCGGCGATGGACTCGCGCGCGACGGTCGAATACGTGCTGCGTCGCTCCGCCGAGGCGGGCTCGGTGCGCGTGCTGCCGATCGGCGCGGTGACGAAGGGGCGGGCGGGCAAGCTGCTGGCGGAGCTGGGCGAGCTGGCGGACGCGGGCTGCATCGGCTTCAGCGACGACGGCAACCCTGTGGCAGATGCCTCGATCATGCGCCGGGCGCTGGAATACGCCTCGACATTCGAGCTGCCGATCATCGACCACTGCGAGGACCCGCAGATGGCGGGCGGGGTGATGCACGAGGGCTGGGTCTCGACGCGACTGGGGCTGAAGGGCATCCCTTCAGCGTCGGAGGAGAACATGGTCGCGCGTGACATCGCGCTGGCGCGGCAGACCGGGGCGCACGTGCACATCGCGCACGTCAGCACCGCGGGGGCAGTCGAGCTGGTGCGCGGCGCGAAGGCGGAGGGAGTGCGCGTGACGGCAGAGGTGACGCCGCACCACCTGGCGCTGAACCACGAGGCCGTGATGCACTCTGCTGGAGCCTCAGGACGAGCAGGGGTGGGGCTGGCGTACGACACGAACGCGAAGATGTACCCGCCGCTCCGCTCGGCGGAGGACGTGGCGGCGTGCGTCGAGGGGCTGAAGGACGGGACGATCGACGCCATCGCTACGGACCACGCGCCGCACGCCGTGCAGGAGAAGCTGTGCGAGTTCGACAGCGCGGCGAACGGGATGATCGGGCTGGAGACGGCGCTATCGCTGGCGCTGAGCGCGGGCGTGAGCGTCGAGCGCGTCGTTGAGGCGCTGACCGTGGGGCCGGTGCGCGCGCTGGGCCTCGAGCGCTGGGTGCCGGGTATCGGGACGCTCGCGGCGGGCGCGCCGGGAGACGTCGTGGTCTTCGACCCGGCGCGGGAGTGGACGGTGGAGCGCGAGACGCTGGCTTCGAAGGGCAAGAACACGCCGCTGTTGGGGCAGACGCTGCGAGGGCAGGTGGTGGCGACGGTGTACGCGGGAGCGGTGGTGTATGCGGTCGAAGAGTAATGTAAGATGAGTAGCAAGAATTCTTACTCGGGCATCATTAGTCTTACATAGGAGTACGTGGTATGGAGTCCGTGGTTTCAGTCAAAGGGCAAACGGTGGTGCCCAAGGAGATTCGCGAGGCGCTCGGCATCAAACCAAAGACGAGGCTGATCTGGATCATGCAGGATGGCTCGGTCGTCGTCAGGGCCCTGCCGGACGACCCAATTGGTGCAGCTATGGGTGCTCTCAAAGACGTGAAGTTCTCGACTGCGGACCTACTGGCCGACCGAAGGCGTGATCTGGAGAAGGAAGAGCAAGCAGCAAGTGAGAACCTCAAGCGATGGCAGCGTACGTCTTAGACACCTCGGCCATCCTCGCGTCTTTCAAAGCTGAGGAAGGCTTCGAGGAAGTCAGACGTGTGCTCCGAGAGGCTGAGGAAGGGGACGACGCGCTGGTCTACGTGCCCTTCGTGGCAATAATGGAGGTGGAGTATCAGTTTCTACGAGCCATGTCCGCCCGGGACGCAGAATACTGGCTCAACGTGGCATTGAGTTGGCCGGTTCAGGTGGTGGAGTCCTCGCCGGCCTGGCGCCACGAGGCCTCTTTGGTCAAGGTACCGGGCAAGATATCTCTGGCCGACGCCTGGGTGGCTTCCCTGGCGCTGCTGCTGGACGCAGAGCTTGTGCATAAGGACCCGGAGTTTGACGCAGTTGACGGTCTGAAGGCCCTGCGTTTGCCGTATGACGCGCCCCGGCGGAGGTCTTCGTGACCACGGTGCCTATGCTGGACGTGAAGGCTGAGGTGGCGGCGGTTACAGCGGCGCTGGAGGCGAGGCGCGATCCGGCTTACGAGTGGGGCATGCGGCGTACGGTGCCTTCGCAGCAGCCGGCGCACGCGACGCGCGTGCCGGATATTCGCAAGACGGCTTCAGAGTGGCGCAAGGCGCACCGGGACGTGGCGGCTGACGAGGTGCTGGCGCTGTGCGACGCGCTGTGGGCGACGGGGTGGCGCGAGGAACGCATCGTGGCGATATCGCTGGCGGGCGGCAGCAAGGCCGTCCGGGGGGCCGTCGATTGGGAACGGCTCGAGGGCTGGTCGCGGGACATCGACAACTGGGAGCACGTCGACCACCTGGCGGACGTGACGGGGCGGTTGCTGATCGCGGACCCGGCGCTGCTGAGGCGTACGAAGGCGCTGGAGTCGAGCGAGAATCCCTGGCAACGGCGATTGGCGCTCGTAACGCTGATCGTCGCGTTCATGAAGGGCGGCTTATACCGCGGCGAGCTGACCGCGATGGCGGAGCGGCGTCAGAAGGACGCGCACGCGTTGGTGCGGCGTGCCGTGGTCTGGGCGCGCGATCGGCTGAAGAAGGACCACCCGGATGGCTAAGCGCGCCTACCTGGTGCTGGAGGACGGCAGCGTGTTCGCGGGCGAGTCGTTCGGGGCGCCGGTGCCGGCCACGGGCGAGGTCGTGTTCAACACGTCGATGACGGGCTACCAGGAGGCGCTGACGGACCCTTCGTACGCCGGGCAGCTGCTGGTCATGACCTACCCGATCCAGGGCAACTACGGCGTCAACGACCGCGACGACGAATCGAAGCGCATCCAGGTCAGCGCCTTCGTGGTGCGAGAGCACTGCGAGGCGCCGAGCGAACGCATGATGACGGCGACGCTGAACGATTACCTGCTGGAGCGCGGCGTGCCCGGGATCAGCGGCGTCGACACGAGGGCGCTAACGCGCCGGTTGCGCACGGCGGGCGTGATGATGGGCGCGCTGGTGCAAGACGAGTCGCCGGAGGACGCGCTGGCGCGGCTGCGCGAGTCGTCGCGCTACGGCAGCGTCGACCTGGTGCCGACGGTGAGCGCTGAGCGGCCGTTCGCGTGGCCGCCCGAGGGTGTTTACGCCCCCAACGGCAGCATCGCGGTGACGAGGCGCGTCGTGCTGCTGGACCTGGGCGTGAAGTACAACATCATGCGGTCGCTGCGGCGCCTGGGCTGCGACGTGCTCGCGGTGCCTGCGAAGACAACGGCGGAGGAGATCCTGGCGCTGAGGCCGGAGGGCATCGTGCTGTCGCCGGGGCCGGGCGACCCGGCCCTGCTGGGCTACGTGGTCGACACGGTGAAGGGGCTGATAGGCAAGGCGCCGATCATGGGCATCTGCCTGGGGCACCAGGTGACGGGCATCGCGGTGGGCGCGACGACGTACAAGCTGAAGTTCGGGCACCGCGGCGCGAACCACCCGGTGAAAGAAGTAGCGACGGGGAGGGTGCACATCACGGCTCAGAACCACGGCTACGCGGTCGATGGCGACGGGCTGCCGTCCAGCGTGGAGGCGAGCCATCTGCACCTGAACGACGGGACGGTGGAGGGACTGCGCGGCCGCAACGAGGCGTTCATGACGATCCAGTACCACTCGGAGGCGTCGCCGGGGCCGCTGGACAACATGTATCTGTTCGAGCGCTTTGTGGAGATGATGGGGGTGAAGAAATGAGCACAAAGAGAACCCTGTGGCTGAAGGGCGAGACGCACCTCTATTTGGAGGCCTGGGATGACGACAACGTCTACCTTGAACTTCCCGCGAGTGGTCCTGTCGAGATTCTGACGATCAAGATTCCAATTGCAGATTGGGAAGAGATGAGAAAGCGTGCGCCATTCGTAGACGTACGAGGGAGAGATTCAGCCGATCATGGCGTTTAGCGTCATGCCGAAAAGCTGGACAACATGGTGATACGGGAACTGGCAACGCTGGATGAGTACCCACACCTCCGGCGCGTATTCGACCTCTCATTCCGACGAGGCTATGCGGAGCGGCATCACTCAGCACCTGATGGGTTGTTCCGTACTCTATGTGACCCCGATGAAAGGGCGACCATTTTCCGCTTGGAGTTTGAGCGACTACTGAAGACTGGCTTCGAATCTGGCTTCGTTGACGATGACCTGCTTGGCCGTTTGCGCTCGGGTGACGATCGCAATTTGGCATCTGCGAGATCTGAGCTTGAAACCTGGTCCTTCTTCCATGAGCGAGGATTCCCGTTGATGCCGAGGCCGCCGGGCAAAGCCGCAAGACGCGGTGACTTGAGGATTACAACCGAGCCCTCAGTCCACGTCGAAGTCAAGGCGATACTCGATCGGGAGGACGAGGAACAGGAAACACGAGTCGCAAGTAAGCTGCAGAAGTGCTGCCACGAAACTTCAGGGGTAACGGGCTGGATAACCTTGGAGGTTCTTCAAGTAGCGCAAGACTTTAGCGGCAGGGCCTTCAAGAGCTGGCTCAGGCGATCGACTGCTGAGGGTAGACAGACCAAGGAGTATGAGGATCAGTCCGGTCTAATAGTCAAGGTAAGCTGGACATCTTCCGACGAGGAGATGACTCACCCGTACGTAGTGCACATGTTCGGAGTTCGGAGTTCACAGAGTCAGAACTTTGCGTACTCCAGCGTTAAGAACGCGTGTGAGCAGCTTCCCGCGGATGGTCCGAGCTTAGTTATTCTCCGAAGCTTCCTCAGTCTTGATCACCTTGATGACTGGAGTCTGCAGTCCACACTGTACGGTCCGTACTCGGTGTATATCGGCACGGGTAATCGCGACGGTTTCCGTCCCAACAACGGCTTGTTCAGTGACAAGAACTTCCGATACGTCAGCGCAGTAGGACTGCTGAGTCCCACCTGGAGTCCCTCCGGCGCCTCATATGCCTTGGATATCTACCACAACGACTTGGCCCGACATCCCCTCGTTTGGTCGCAAATGTGTGCTCGCGATGTTCGGCACCTCATTCGAATCAATGACTCGGAGTTGCATTGGGAGCCGGGGAATGAGTAAGCCCTCTAAGGTGCTGATCCTCGGCTCCGGGCCGATCGTGATTGGGCAGGCGGCGGAGTTTGATTACTCCGGGACGCAGGCTTGCCGGGCGCTGCGCGAGGAGGGCGTGCAGACCGTCCTGGTCAACTCCAACCCGGCGACGATCATGACCGACGAGGAGACCGCGGACGTCGTCTACATCGAGCCGCTGACGGTTGAGGTGGTCGAACGGATCATCGCGCGGGAGAAGCCGGACGGG
>DATDOP010000408.1:0-4808 GCA_035293185.1 Dehalococcoidia bacterium
AATCAAAATCGATGTAAGCGATATTCCCGAGTACACCGCGATGACAAGCAGCGTCAAACGGATGTGCAGGCGGTCCGCGAGGAAGCCCCAGAAATAGCGCCCAAGGAAGCTGACGAGCCCGTAGCCGCTGAACGCTGCCGCGGCCGTTGACGCCGAGAAGCCCATTCCGACGTAGACCTGCACCAGGTTCACCGGGTAGGCAGTCGGCGAGAGGCTGCCGAACACCGCCATGGCAACTAGGAGCCATAGGGTCCGTGTGCGCCATGCCTGACCGGCCGTGAAGCTGACCTCTGCCACTCTGGCGGCACCTTGGAGCCCCGTTTTGCCCATCTGCGCCCGTTCGTCGCGGTCGCCGTCTGGTTGCAGTCCCACGTCCTCGGGTTGTGTCTTGAGAAAAAGCGCTGGAAGCACGGCCAGGGCCGCGGTCATCGCGCCCAGCGCGAGCCAGGCGGACCGCCAGTCATACGAGTCAGCGACCAAGTTCACAAGCGGCGGCAGCACGAAGGCAGCCAAGCCTGTGCCCATCGTAGATGTAGCGACTGCCTGGCCGCGCTTGCGAACGAACCACTTCGGCACCACCGCACCGATTATCAGGAAAGATGGGCCGCTGCCTAACAGACCGCCGAAGACACCAAAGACCAGCATGAATTGCCAAGGCTCTTGGACTAAAGAGACCAGGCAGAGCCCAACCGTCGCGAACATACCGCCGATCGCTGCCAGTGCTCTCGCTCCGCCCGAAACGTCGAGGTAACGGCCGAGCACTAAACCGCCGACAGCAGCGCCCAACGTGCGGACGGTAATAGCCGCAAAAATTGAGGAGCGACTCCATCCCAGGTCGTCCTGCATCGGCACAGACAGAACGCCCGTAGACCAGAGCGGCGCTGAACTGACAAACCCTTGCAGGAAAACGATGGCCACGATCGCATAGCCGTAGAAGAAGGGCAGGCGGGCTTGCCAGGGCAACTCCAAGCGATCTCTCGCCTCGACGGTCACGTGTGAACCATCCGCACGGCCCGGAGGCTACCCCAACCCGTCGAACGGGTGCAATCGAAGTCGATCAAGGTTTCCGCCCGTCTTCAACGTACGAGTCACCTACAGATCGCCACCATCGAGGCCCAACGCAAGAGCAAGGCCTAAACTCAGCACTACTAGAAGCGCCATCGAGAGCAGAGAAGTCAGGGCCAGCCTGGGTCCGACCGATCGGATCGCGGCCAACTCCACGCCAAGACCGAGGCCCGCCATAGCCCAAACCGTCAGCGCCTTTCCACCTTGACGTAGCGGATCAATGGCTTCTGCCGGTATCGCTCCTAGACTACGCAGGCTTAGGAACGCGAAGAAGCCGATGACAAACCACGGCAACAGTTGGGAGCGCTTGATTTTCGTGTCACCTTGGCCACGCAGCTTGACAGCCAGTCCGGTAGCCAGCACCAATGGGCCCAGGAACATCACGCGCATGAGCTTGACGAGTGTCGCGACTTGGGCGCTGAGAGGACTGACTGCGAAGGCCGCAGCGACTACCTGAGGCACGGCGTAGACTGACATCCCCACCACGACGCCGTACTGGTAATGGCCTACTCCCGCCTCGGGCAGCGTTAAAGGCAGGACCAGGATAACGATCACTCCCGCGATCGCGGTCAAGCCGATCGCGCTGGCAACCTCGTGACGCTCCGCCTTGACGACCGGCGCAACCGCCGCGATGGCCGAGTTGCCGCAGATCGCATTACCGACGGCAACCAGGTAACCGAGCCTCGGCGGAAGGCCAAGCAGACGTCCAAGGACAAGACTCATGCAGAGCCCGAGTAGTACGCCGAGCGTCACGGCTATTAGAAGCCGTACGCCCCCTGCCAGCACCTGATCGACGTCAATGCTGCTGCCCAAGAGGACCACGGCAAACTCGAGGACGCTCTTCGACGCAAACGTAGCCCCCGGCTGGACCGTCTCTGAGACGCCGACGGTGTTCGCCACCACCACGCCGATGAGCAGGGCAATAACCAATCCCTCGATCACACGATGGTCGACCAGGCTCAGCTCCACCCACTCGAGTGCGAATGCTAGGAGGGCGATCGTCCCCGCCACGAATAGGCCCGGCAGCAGCATGCGCAAGGAATTGCGGCCCTGTCCCGTCTCCCAGCGCCCATCCTGGCGACGGACTTCCTGAATAAGCCAGGTCATCCGGGTTCTGGGCCGATGTCAAGGTGAAGGCCGGAGAGGGACTCAAGGTAACGGCGGGCGATTCCGATCATTGGTGCTGCCGTCGTTGGGAGTGAATGGCCCTTCAGCCAGATCATTTCGAAGTCTCGCTTGACACGGAAGCCATCGATCTGGAGCGACACAAGCGTCCCGTCCCGCAGCTCGCGCTCGATCGCGTAGCGTGAGACGAAGCCGACTCCGAGATTGGCTTCGACGGCCTTCTTCACTTCCTCAGTGCCGTTCATCGTCAGAGCGATGCGTGCGTGGAAGTCCTGCTCTCGCAGCATCGCTTCCAGCAGCCAGCGTGAGCGGGAGCCGAGGCCCGGCAGAATCAAAGACTCCGCGGACAAGGACTCGAGGTTGACGTTTGCTTCGGACGCCAGCCTGTGGGAGGGCGAGGCGATGGGGATGAGCTCGTCGTAGCCTACCTTTACGATTTCGAAGCGTCCTCCATCAACCGGTCCGCCGATGATCGCCGCATCAACGATGCCCTGCAGGATCGAATCCATGATCCGGGGGGACGTGTCGATGACCAGCGAGACCTCAATCTCGGGGTAGGCACTTCGAAACTCGCGGATCATTGGCGGCGTGACGTACATGCCGCCTGTGATATTGGTGCCGAAACGCAGGCGTCCGCGCAGCGTCCCTCGTAGTCCTGCGATCTCTTTGATGGCTTCGTCTTCCGCCGTGAGGATCGTCTCAGCGTAGCGAAGCAGGATCATTCCAGCTTCCGTGAGGTTGATCTGTCCCTTGCGCCGTTCGTAAAGGGGGACCCGCAGGTCCTTCTCAAGCGCCTTGAGCTGCATTCCCACCGAAGACGGCGTCATGAACAACGACTTCGCCGCGGTCGCTATGTTCCGCGTGGAGGCGATCGCCCTGAAGACTCGCAGCTGATTTAGAGTCATATTCGCCCCGTATGCGAGGTCCGGCCCCGGCGAATCTACTACAGGCTTGGCAGAGCAGGAGCATCTAGGGCGCCCGGCGCATACAGGTTTTTGCTAGCTGGCATTCAAGCAAAAGCTTGCTCGTACGAATGCTGAGACCCGCTGACCCCCAGTCTTCTTGCCGTAGAATCAAGTCCGCAAGCTAGCTGGAGGAACCATGGCCACCACGATACAGGTACGGGAAGACGACCTTCATTTCGGCTGGTACATCCCTACGTCCGGCGACACCAGCGCCATGGGCGTGCCTGAGGCGAGCATTCCGCCGGACCTGGACATGTTCACGCGGGTGGCCCGCGCCGTTGAGAACGCCGGCATCGAGTTCGCGCTGGTCCCGGTCGTCGTCTCCTGCTACGAGGCCTGGATCTCGTGTGCGATGATGTCTGCCCGCACGGAGCGGCTCAAGATGCTCGTGGCGGCCCGCCCCGGCTACATCCTGCCCAACCTGACGGCGAAGATGGTCACCACCTTCGACCAGCTGAGCAAGGGCCGCGTCTACGTCAACCTGATCGCCGGCGGCAGCGTCCCGGAGCTGGCGGCGGAGGGCATCTTCTACCCACACGACGAACGCTACGAGATCATGGACGAGACCGTGACGATCATGAAGCGGCTGTGGACGGAAGACGAGCCGGTGACGCACAAAGGCAAGCACTTCGAGCTGATCGAGAGCAAGGTGCTCCCCCGGCCGTACCAGAAGCCGCACCCTCCCTTCTACCTCGGCGGCGAGTCATCGGCGGCACGCGATGTCGGCGCCAAACACGCGAACACTTATTTGCTCTGGGGCGACACGCGGGAGAAGACCGAGGAGCGCGTGCGTGACATCAAGCGCAGGGCTGCCGGCTTCGGGCGCGAAGCTGAGCTGAAATTCGGGATGCGCTTCCAGCTGGTCGTCCGCGAGACGGAGAAGGAAGCCTGGGAAGCCGCCGATGCCCTGATCGCAAACGCATCCGACGCGCAGCGCAAATGGCGCCTCACCGCGTTCGAGGAGTCCCAGGCCGATAACCGGATGAAGGAGCTTGTCCAGGCCGAGGGCTACCGCATCGGGCCCAATCTCTGGAGCGGCATCGGCTCGGTGAGGCCCGGAGCCGGTGTGGCGATCGTCGGCAGCCCGCAGCAGGTCGCGGCGACAATCCATGACTTCATCGACATCGGCTGCACCGAGTTCTGTCTCTCCGGCTACCCGCATGACGTGGAAGCGGAGCGCTTTGGCAAACTGGTCATGCCACTGCTCAAGCCCGCCGCCATCCGCCGTTAACAGTGACCAGGCTGGTTGCCGTCGTCGGCAGCGTCACGCCGCCGGGCCGCCTGCGCCAGGCTGTCGAATTCGCGCTCGACCAGGCACGGCAGTCGAACCCACAACTTGCGGCAGAGCTGGTCGACCTGGCTGACTACAAGGTCTCGTTCGCGGACGGAAGGCCCCTCGACGCCTACACTGACGACACCGCAGCGGTCGTCGCCAGGCTAGAGGCTGCGGACGCCATCCTGCTCGCCACGCCCGTGTATCGCGCGACCTTCACCGGCGCGTTGAAGAACCTCCTGGACCTCACTCCTGTAGAAGCCCTGCAGGCCAAGCCGGTGGGAATCATCGCGATGGGAGCGACGCTGCACCATTACCTCGGCGCTGATTGGCAGCTACGGGCCGTGCTGTCCTGGTTCGGCGCTCTGACGCTGCCGACG
>DATDOP010000409.1:0-6130 GCA_035293185.1 Dehalococcoidia bacterium
GGTGCCGACGCTATCGGTGCTCGAAACAAGGACGGGATCGCGATATTTGTTGCCCAGCGCGAACAGCCCGCCAAATGGCCCGACGCCGCTGAGCACTTCGGGGCGCGTGGCGCCGCGCGTGACGTCGCGGTAGCGCTCCACGGTCTGACGGCGCTTCTCCAGGTTGATGCCGACACCGGCGTAGGTAAGGGGAGACTTCTTTTCGCCCGTCATCACCAATTGTCCTATGCCTCAGGTTTGAACCTGAGGTGTATGCATAGTCGCGAACTCAGCGCGTGGGTGCAATGCGGGGCCTCGACCGCTCACTCTGCCCTCTGCCCTCCGGGGAGGGGAGGCTCGTTGTACTACGCTCCGACTTCCCGCGAAGGAGTGACCATCGGCAGGATGTCGTGCGGCTCCCACTCGACCTCGTGGCGGTCGCGCGCCCAGGCCGGTGGTTCCAGTCCCAGCTTGTCCAGCTCTTGCGGCACGGCCATCGGATAGCGGCCCGTGAAGCAGGCCATGCACAGGCTGTCCGCCGGCTGGCCGATAGAGCTCACCAAACCCTGCGGCGTCAGGTAGCCCAGGGAGTCGGCGCCGATGTCCCGCCGGATCTCCTCGATGGTCTCCTTCGCCGCGATCAACTCCCAGCGTCGGCCCATGTCGATGCCGAAGAAGCAGGGATGGGTGATCGGCGGCGCGGTGATGCGCATGTGTACCTCGCGGGCGCCGGCATCGCGGATCATCTTGATCACGTAGCGCACCGTCGTCGACCGGACGATCGTGTCATCGACGACAACGACGCGCTGGCCCTCGAGGATCTCGCGCAGTGGGTTGAACTTGAGGTGTACGCCCTGATCGCGAATGCGCTGGTCGGGCATGATAAACGTCCGCCCCACGTAGCGGTTCTTCACCAGACCCTCGGCGAAGGGGATGCCCGATTCGCGGGCGTAACCCACTGCAGCCGCCGTCGCCGAGTCCGGCACGCCGATGACGATGTCTGCCTCCGCGGGGTGCTCACGCGCCAGCTGGACGCCCAGGCCCATGCGCACGGGATAGACGCGGTCGCCGCGGAGGTAGCTGTCCGGACGCGAGAAGTAGATGTACTCGAAGACGCAAAACGCCTCGTCCTGGGTCACGTCTTCCTGGCCGGAGCCGGGGTTCGTCGACAACGGGTAGCTGTGCAGCCCTTCCCCGTCGATCAGGATGGTCTCTCCCGGCGCGACGTCGCGGATGAAGCGCGCTCCCAGATGGTCGAAGGCGCAGGTCTCAGACGCGAAGCAATAGCCTCCGTCCAGCTCTGCCAGCGACAGCGGCCGGATGCCCAGCGGGTCGCGCGCGGCGATCACGCCATCCTCGGTAATGATCGTCAGGCAGAAAGCGCCGCGAGCGCGGCGCATGACGTAGCTCAGGCGCTCACCCCAGTCGAAGCCCGGGGCCGTCGCGACGAGGTGGGCGATAACCTCCGAGTCAGTGGACGTCTCGAAGATGCGGCCCTCGGCCTCCAGCTCGCCGCGCAGCAGGTCGGCGTTGATGATGTTGCCGTTGTGTCCCAGGGCGATGATGCCGTTGGGGCCCTCGACGAGAAAGGGTTGCGCGTTCTCGATGCGGCTGGAACCCGTCGTGGAGTAGCGCGTGTGGCCGATGGCGGCGAATCCCTGGAGATGCAAAAGGTCTTCCTCCTGGAAGACCTGTGAGACGAGTCCCATGTCCTTGCGGACTTTGATTCCGGCTCCGTCAGTTGTGGCTATGCCTGCGCTTTCCTGGCCTCGATGCTGGAGCGCATAGAGTCCGAAAAAGGTGACTCGGGCGACGTCCTCCTCAGGGGCATAGACCCCAAAGACGCCGCAGGCCTCGTTGAGGCTCTCCAAACGGCCCTCTCTTAAATACGGACGCGTCCCCCGCCGGCCAGGGTTTCGCACGTAAATTCTATCGTCCCGGTCCTACGCGGTCAAACCGGTAGTAACCTAGGGTCGTGCTGCGCGCCCGATTCCGTCTCCCCGCGATCGCCACCCTGCTGGCTTTCAGCGCCCTGCTGGGTGCCTGCAGCGGCGACGAGGGTTCGCCTGCCGGGACAGCTGAACCCGTCGCCATCACCGACGTCTCACTGCCGCCGAGGCCCTTCCAGCTCGGCGTCAGCTCCCTGCCGACCGAGGCCTCGGAAGACGCCTACGGCGAGGCGTTCGCGCTGGCAGGGCAGCTGGGCGAGGTCGTGCTGATTCAGCGCGCGCCGCCCTGGGCCGACTTCGTACCCGGAGGAAGCGTGTCTCCGCGCACCGAACGCCTCACCCGGCTCGAGCGGGACCTGGCGCACCAGAACGACCTGCATCTCCTGCTCGCTGTAGACCCGCTGCAGCCTGCTGACCGCGGCGTGCTCGCGGGCCTGCCGGACAACTTGGCCGGGCGCGACTTCTCCGACAAGGACGTCCGTGCCTCCTTCATCGCCTACGCGAAGTACCTGGCGCTCAATTACAAGCCGGCCTACATGGCGCTGGGCGTTGAGGTGGACCTCTATTACACACGGAGGGGCGACGCCGCTTTTCGGAGCTTCGTTAGCGTCTACTTCGAGGCCTATGACGCGGTGAAGGAGGTCTCCCCAAAGACGCTGGTCTTCCCGACCTTCCAGTACGAGAACGTGCTCGGCATCCTCAATCGCGCCGCCCCCTCACAGCCGGCCTGGAGCCTGATCGACCGCTTCCAACCGAAGCTGGACCTGCTCGCGGTGTCTACTTTCCCCCGTTCTGCCTTCGCGAACGTCCAGGACCTGCCGGGTAACTACTATGACGCCCTGGCCGAGCGTATCGACAAGCCCGTGGCGTTTTTCTCGGTTGGCTGGGCGTCGCGCAACGGCGGCACCGAGGACGATGCCTCTCAGGTGTCGTTCCTGTACCGCATCCTGGCGGCGGCGGAGGAGCTGAGGTCGCCGTTCCTGGTCTGGTTCCTCGCGCGCGACCCCGACGTGGGGCCGGACGACGGTCTGGGCTCGCTAAGCAGCATGGGTTTGTACGACGCCGTGGGCCGCCCAAAGAGCGTGCTCAAGGTCTGGCGCAACTACCTCGCCAGGCCATCGCCTTAGCTCATCTTGCGTGCCGTCGCCGCGACCATGTCGACCGCCAGCTCCGGCGACACGTGATCGACGTTCAGCGCGAGGTCGTAGTTGCTCATGCTCAGCCAGTCCAGGCGATGGACGCGCTTGTAGTAGTCGGCGCGTTGGCGGTCCGAGTCCTCGATCAGCTTGCGCGCGGCGGCCGCGTCCGTCCCCTGCGATTGCGCCAGCCGCTCGGCGCGGCGGTTCAGGCTACCGGTGACGAGTACCTTGAGCACGCCCGGCAGATCGCGCAGCACCGCCTGGCCGGAGTGATTGACGATCACGGCGTCGCCGCGGCTGCCCAGCTCGCGAACCACGCGGTCGATGAACTGGCGGTAGTCGTCGGAGGTCAGCAGGTTGGGTCGTAGCGGGGAGGGACCCGAAGAGGCCTCTTCGCCCTCACCGGGACCCGCCAGGCGCGCCATCATGCGCTCGAAGAAGCCGGGCGCGCGCTCGGAGGTCGCCACCGCCAGCACCTCCGGGGAAACGCCGGCTTCGCTCGCTGCCTGAGAGATGACCTCCCAGTCGTAGTAGCGGTAGCGCAGCTTCTCGGCGACGGCGCGGGCGATCCTGCTGCCGCCGGTGCCCATCTGGGTGGAGAAAGTGATAACGCTGGCGGTCATGGTGAGCTTCCCTGGGGTCACTATCTTACGCGCAGCATCGTACGCTTCGCTAGAGACATCCGCCGGTGTTTCGAAGCCGCCCTGCGCGTTATCCTCCGTCTCGTGATCTCGCGGCCGGGGCTTCTGCTGCTGCTCATCTCGCTCGTCTGCCTCAGCGGGCCGGCGGCGAGCGCGACCAGCGAGATCCTCAGCGTGGAGATCACGATCCGTGAGGGCGCGCAGCCCGTTCGGTTCGCCCCGGTCGACGCGGACGCCTTTCAGCGCCGCTTGAACTCACCCCCGCCTTACGTCGGCCCGAAGCCCGCGGGCGAGTCGTTCGTCGTGACGTCCGCCTACTGGGACGTGGTGCTGAGGGCGGAGGAAACGGCGCCTCGGATCGACGCGAACGCCGCGTATTTTCAGGAAGGCGGGATCATCCGCGCCCGCCAGGGCGACCGCGACGTCTACTTCGTGCTGGACCTGCGGCAGCGTGCCCTGCTGAGCCGGTACATCCGTCTCGCGAGGACCGGGTCACTGCCATCGCCGACGCCGGGCGCGCTGGACGTTCTGATCGCCGCTGCACGCGCCGATCTGATCAGCATCGAGCTGGCTGGCAGGCCTCTGAGCACGGACGGCGCGAGGGTCCTGTGGCGTTCTCTTGATGAGCAGGACGCCCGAGTAACCTTCCACGACCCGCCGCGGCCTCCGGAGCGTGACGACGGCTACTGGCTGACCTTCACGACCTCGGAGGGGAGGTCACTGCAATACTTCTACGAATCGGACACGAATACGCTGACTGACTTCTTGGGCACGGAGAGCTACACGATCCGCAACATCCTGCCAACAACCGCCGGCGAGCCCCTGCAGATCGAGCAGCAGGAACCGCACGGCTCGAAGCTGTGGTGGCCTGTCATGCTCGGTGGCGGCGCCGCGCTGCTCGGCGCCGCCGTCTGGGCACGCCGCCGCTGGCCATAGAGGTGGGAGCAAACTGGAGCCCCTACGGCTCCTTTGACCACGACGCGTCGCCCTCGATGCGCCCAAGTACCTTGCCCGACGCATCGACGAACTCCACTGTCCCGGCATACTCCCTAACCGGCCCCGGATAGCGCAGTTGCACTACTTCGAAGCCCGCGAGTCTCGCTGCCACCTGGATCACCGTTCTGTCGCGTTCCCAACGGGCAGACGTGGCAGCGTAACCGAGCAACCAGACGTCCACTACTTCGAGATGGTAGATATTCGGTTCGTCCGGGCAGGCCTGAGTGAGCTCTCTCAGGAGTCCTTGCTTGTCGAGCGTCCAGAGGCCGCTGAACTCGACCAACTTCCCGAAGGGGTTCGGGCGGCCGGTTGCGGGTCCGGCGCCGACCCAGAACAACGCGGCGAACTGTGACTGCTTCAGTTCGTCAAATGGCATGTAGCGGTTGTCGCCGTTGATGTTGGCTGCTTGCTCTTCGAGGGTTGGCCTCTGCCACACGTGGTCGTCGATGCAGACTGTGATCCGCAAGTCGGCGATCTCGCTGTGCTCCGGCGCCTGTGCCTCGGCAGCCGGCGCCGGCGGAAGCTGAAAGTCGTCCAGCGCACCTTCGGTCAACGCCTGACCCTCAGGCCGGGGGTCTGCACCGGACAGCACGGTCAAGCAGAGGACGAGCACGAGGACCGCGGCGGCACTCGCGACGGTGGCCAGGACGTATGGCTTCAGGAAGAACGCCAGCCACGCCGACCGTTTGGGCTGACCCTGCCAGCGCGCGGCCTCCTGGCGGCTGGCGACGCCGACCTTGCTGAGAATCTGCGACACGTGGAACTTGACCGTGTGCGGCGCAATAGCCAACCGCGCCGCGATCGCCTCGTTGGTCAGACCTTCGCGGATCAGCGCCAGGACCTGCCATTCGCGGGGTGTCAGTACGTCGTCGTAAGGAGGCCGTCCCCGGTTCACGCCCAGAGGTTAACAGCCGCCGCCACGAATTAGACCACCCGCGCTGTTAGAGCAGCCGTTTGACGTCCTCGAGAATGCGCTCGGGGCGCGGCTCGCCCGAAACGTCGAGCGTGAGGTCCCAGAGCTCGCGCGCCGCCCGTGCTGCGCCGCGGCGGTAAACGCCGCGCGCCTCGGTTTCCGTCGCCGGCAGCCGGCGCGCCCGAGTCCTGGCCATCAGGCGCTCGATGACTTCGTCCTCAGGGGCCGTGAGCCAGATGCGCACCGTCGCGTGTCCCGCTTCCTCCAGGCGACGTATCAGCTTGTATTCGCTCTCCCACTCCCCGGTCACCTCCACCGATACGCGGGCGTGCGCATCGAGACGCCGGAAGACCTCGCTCCGCATTGGCGCCAGCCAGCCGTCCTCAGGGTCCGGTTCCAGGCCCGCCTCCATCCAGGTCAGAATCGAGGAGTCACCATCGATGTAGGAGATGCCAAGGCTGGCCTCCAGGAGCTCGCCCACGTATGTCTTGCCGACGCCGCGGGCTCCGCCCA
>DATDOP010000410.1:0-3291 GCA_035293185.1 Dehalococcoidia bacterium
ACACAGAGAGATAAGAAGGACGGCCGCTCGATGCCCAGGCCTCCGCAATTCATCTCCAGACGCCTCTCCGGTGTCCGGATCCGGCTCTCGATCCTCGTCCTGCTCGCCGTCCTGCCCGCCTTTGGCCTGATCATCTACTCGGGTCTCGCGCGTCGCGACCAGGACGCCGCGCGCGCCCGCGAGCAGGCGCTGGAGGTCACTCGGCGCATCGCCGAGCGCCAGGCCGGGACCCAAGAGGATACGCGCCAGCTGCTGAGCCTGCTCTCGAAGCTACCGGCCCTGAACGACAGCGGTTTGTGCAACGCCTTGCTCACGTCCCTGGCAGCCGATCTACCCCACTACCGCACCATCGGCGTGACAGACGCGCGGGGCAACGTCTTCTGCAGCAGCATTGTCCTCGCCCAGCCGCTGAACGTCGCTGACCGCGGCTACTTCCAGGAGGCGACTGCCCAGCACCAGTTCACCCAGAGCTACTTCCAGATTTCTCGGGTCGACGGACAACCTTCCGTGGCCTACGCCTACCCCTGGCTTGGTCCGGATGGGAGCGGCCGCGGCGTCGTCCTGGCTTCGCTCGACCTGGCCTGGCTCAGCAGCTCCCTCAGCGAGATCGCGCTGCCCCGGGACAGCGTCGTCACCCTGTTCGATAGGGATGGCGTCGTCCTCGCCCGCTCCCCGGCCGACGAGGCTTTTATCGGACTGTCACAGCACGACACCGCGCTCTTCAGCCGCCTCCAGGCGGGAGCTGGCGAGACCCTCGATGCCACCGGCCTGGACGACGTTCGCCGAATGTACGCATTCACGCGGGTGGGAAACGGCGAGAACAGCGCCTACCTGACCCTCGGCATTCCCAGGGACGTGGTCTTTGCCGCGGCCAATGAGGGTCTCCGGCGCAACCTCACCCTCCTGGGCACCACGGCCGTCCTCGCCCTGCTCGTAGCCTGGGTCTTCGGCGATCTCCTCTTCGTCAGGAGGATCAAGGCGCTGGTCAGGGAGAGTCGCGCCATCGCCGGCGGCGATCTCGATGCCCGTACTGGCGTTTCCGAATGGGACGGAGAGCTGGGCGAGCTCTCAATCGCCTTCAACGAAATGGCGGGCTCGCTTCAAGCACGGCAGATCGCCGCCGCCGCGGCGGCGGAGGAGCTGCGCCGCTCAAACTCAGAGCTGGAGCAGTTCGCCTACGTCGCGTCGCACGACCTGCAAGAACCCCTGCGCATGATCAGCAGCTACACCCAGTTGCTGGCGCGTCGCTACCAGGGACGCCTCGACGCCGACGCCGACGATTTCATTGGCTTCGCCGTCGAAGGTGCCGGCCGCATGCAGCAGCTGATCAACGATCTCCTCGAGTTCTCGCGGGTTGGCAGGAAAAGTCAGGTCCTGAACCTGGTGTCGATGGACTCGGTGGCGGCGACCGTCTTGTTGAACCTCCGTGCGTCCATCAACGAGTCCGGAGCGAATGTCGAATACGGCCCGCTTCCGTCGGTGACCGGCGACGAGGTCCAGCTCACCCAGCTCCTGCAGAACCTGATCGGCAACGCGATCAAGTTCCGCGGCGAAGATACCCCGGACATTCAGGTGAGTGCCGAGCAGAGCGAGGGCACCTGGACGTTCTCCGTGACGGACAACGGCATCGGTATCGACCCGGCCTACCAGGACAGGATCTTCGTCATCTTTCAGCGGCTCCACACGCGCGATCGCTACGAGGGCAACGGCATCGGCCTGGCGCTCTGCCGGCGCATCGTCGGGCGTCACGGCGGCAGCATCTGGGTGGAGTCCAGCGCCGGCGCCGGCGCGACGTTCTCCTTCACCCTTCGCGCGGTCGGTACGGAAACCGGCGCCTCCCCGCTGATTCCCAGCTTCGAGGCCGCCTGAAAGGAACCTATGTCAAGAGAACCACAGCGGCCGGTGGAAATACTCCTCGTGGAGGACAACCCGGGCGATGTCCGCCTGACCAGGGAAATACTCAGAGATGCGAAGGTCCGCAATACCCTCCACCACGTAGCGGATGGCGTCGAGGCGCTGGCCTTCCTGGCAGGCGACGGTCAATACGCGGATGCTCCCCTGCCGGATCTCATCCTTCTCGATCTCAACCTGCCTCGCAAAGACGGTCGCGAGGTCCTGACGGAAATCAAAGCAGACAAGCGCCTCGCGTCGATACCCGTCGTGGTCCTCACGAGCTCCAGCGCTGAGAAAGACGTCGTCAAGAGCTACGGACTGCACGCCAACTGCTACATCGTCAAACCGATCGACCTCGATCAGTTCATCGAGGTGGTCAGGTCAATCGAGAGCTTCTGGTTGTGCATCGTCACGCTACCGTCCGCCGAGGGCTGATCGCCACCCGCACGCGAACCGTGCTCTAAGCTCGCCTAGCTCAGCGTGACGTCACGCGTATTGAACCGCCAGAACGCGGCGGCCAGGAAGCCCGTCGAGTAGACGGCCAGCACTCCCAGCCCAAACCAGGCATCCGGGAAGCTCAGGTCGGGCGCCGGCGAGTTCAGCTCCAGGATCGCCCTGACGTTTCTGTAGATCAGCCAGTCCTCGGGAAACCAGCTGAAGGCTCCGTCTGCCTCGAACAGCGGCGTCAGCAGCACCTCCGCGTAGAAGGCGACAACCACCACCACGATGCCGGCTGCCGTCGTCCGCGACCACAGCGCCACCAGGAAACCCAGGCTCGCGTAGGGGATCAGCACCACGAACACCCGTCCGCAGGACAGCAACGCCCTCGTCGCGAATCCACCGTCGAGCTGAGCGTCGAGCCCGCCTGCTGCCGTCACGATCGCGCTCCCGGCAAACACGCTTGCGGCGCCGGTCAGCGTGCTGACGCCGATAAACACCACGACGCCCATCAGCTTGGCGCCCAGGAACGCCGACCGGCTATCCGTCCTCGCCAGCACGGTCCTGATCGTCCCCCAGCCGTATTCCGTCGCAATCGAGCTCGACGCCAGGATCACCGACAGCAGAAACCCCACCTGGTAGGCAATGTCCATGCCGTACTCGGGAGCGTTCGCCAACCGCAGGTGTTCCTCTTGATCCAGCTGCTCTGCTTCGCTCAACGAGCCGGACGACGACCAGAGCAGCACGTACGCCCCGACGATCAGCGCCACCATCGCCAGCAGCATCACCCTGGTCATCATCCGGTGGGTCAGCCGGAACAGCTCGCTGCGCAGAAGCGGCGCCATCACTGGACCGCGCTGCTTTCTGCCGTCAGCTCCAGAAAGACGTCTTCCAGCGAGTTGTGCTTCTGGCTCAGCGACGAAACGTAGATGCCGGCTTCGGCCAGCGTCTTGGTAATCA
>DATDOP010000411.1:0-8121 GCA_035293185.1 Dehalococcoidia bacterium
TCACTCATAGCGAACCTCCAGTGAAAGTTGGTAGGTTCAGAATAGGCAGAAAGGCTTGAGAATGGGTTTCAAGGCCGTGAAGAGGGCGTTTCACTTACGTTAAGTAATCCTTGCTTAATGAGTAAGCGGAGACTTACACTGTTGTGGCCCGGATGGCTGTGGCTCGTGGAATCGGGAAGGTGTGGATGCAGGACGTGCTCAAGGCGCTGGCGGAGCCGCGGCGGCAGGAGATCCTGAGGCTGCTCGGCGGCTCAGAGATGCCCGCGGGAGAGATCGCGCGGCACTTCTCGGTGAGCCGGCCGGCGATCTCGCAGCACCTGCAGGTGCTCAAGGCCGCCGGGCTGGTCAGCGAGCGGCGCCTGGGCACGAAGCACCTCTACCAGGCGCGGCCGGAAGGGCTGGCGGAGCTGCGGGCGTTCATCGAGGGGTTCTGGGACGACGCGCTGGCGCGCCTGGCGCAGGCGGCGGAAGCGGAAGAACGGAGGTTGCATGACCAGCGCTGAGATCGACTTCGTGGAGCGGGAGATCCGCATCGCGGCGCGGCCGGAGGTCGTGTTCGAGTTCTTCACGGACCCGGTGAAGATGGTGCGCTGGAAGGGCGTGGATGCGATGCTGGACCCTCGTCCGGGCGGGACGTACCGAGTCAACGTCACCGGCAAGGAGGTAGCGCTGGGCGAGTACGTCGAGATCGTGCCGCACAGCCGCATCGTGATCACATGGGGTTGGGAGGGGAACCCGATCGCGCCGGGCTCGACGCGGGTGGAGTTCGACTTCATCCCGGACGGCAATGGCACGATCCTGCGCCTGCGCCACAGCGGCCTGGCAGGTGAGGCGGCGTTGCAGCACGCTGAGGGCTGGGATCACTTCCTGCCGCGCCTGGCGATCGCCGCGGCGGGTGGGGACCCGGGCGAGGACCCGTGGGTGGATTCCGAGAGACATCACTAGGCAACTGAAAGCCATCGTTAACCAAACACGATTGCGAGCTGACTAGCATTAGATCAGGAACCTTGAGGAGGGGAACATGCCGAAAGTGACGCACTTCGAGATCCTTGGCAAAGACGGCAAGAAGCTGCAGGCCTTCTACGCAGCGCTGTTCGGCTGGAGCATCGACGCCAACAACCCGATGAACTACGGCATCGTACCGCCGACGGAGAACGGTATCGGCGGCGGCGTCGCTGACTCTCAGGATGGCAAGCCAATGACCACGGTCTACGTGGAAGTCGACCAGATCCAGCCCTACCTGGACAAGGCGAAGGCCGCCGGCGCGAAGGTCGTGATGGAGCGCACCGTCCTGCCGGGCATGGTCACGCTGGCCCAGTTCGAGGACCCGGCGGGCAACGTCATCGGTCTGACGGAGAGCGGCGTCCCGCCGGCGTAGCAGCCGGCTCGAGTCAAACCGGCTGCGCGGGGGTCTGCGTGGCGCCGGCCGGGTCCAGCGCGCGCAGGCTGATATTGCCTGTTTGGCTGCGCAGGCTAACGCTCGGGAGGTGGCCTCCGTGGCCATGCGATTCGTCACGGACGGAGAGCTCCGAGTCGACGCTGCCGAGCTGCGAGGTGGCATCGAGCTCGAAGCGGCTGTCCGCAGGCGCGTTGAGGACGATGCTGCCGTGGGCGTTTTCGAGCGACACATCGCCGGTGATGCGGCCCGTCAATTCGATAGTGCCGTTTACCGCGCGGCCGCTGACGTCTGCGTCTGGATCCGTTACCGAGACCTGGGCGTTGACCACGGCAAAGTTGACGTCGCCAGCCGCACCTTCGATCCGCAGCGGACCGGAGGTGAGGGTAACGGAAACGTCGCCGCCGATGCGCAGGAGACTGGCGCGCCCGTTGATCAGGCGGACGGTGACTTCGCCGCCGATGTCCTCCAGTTCGAGCGGGCCGTTAACGATGTGAATCGTGGAATCGCCTGAGATGCCTCGCGCCGCGACGTGACCGTTCACAACGTGGACTTCTGCGCTCGTGTCGTGCGGTGCGGCGACTTCGAGGTCGACCTCGAGCCGGCCGCCCTCGCCGATCGGTCCGCGCAGCAGGTTGGAGAGAAGGCCGCCGTCGATATCGGGCAAGTGGGCTCTCAGATGGCTGCCGTCCTGGCGAAAACCGGCTTCCAAGGCCCTAACGACTGCTGCCGCGGCTTCGTCAGATTCCGCAAGGAAGGTCGCCCTGGCGAAGACGGTCACATCTTGCCGGTCTTCGCCGCAAAGCCTCACGGCGCCGTTCCCTAAACGCAGGCCCAGTTCGGCGTGCGGGCCGGTTTGAAAGCTGCGCTGGATCTCGCGAGTGTACTGCTGCATCGTTGGTCTCCTACTCGTGGTCGCCGCCGACGATGCCACGAAGACTGCCGCCGCGCGCTCTATTGAAGCCGCGGCGCCGCGATTCGTGACGCTCCTCCCGCGAAGCGTCACGCACGGAGTCGCGGACGTGACGGGCGATGGTGCGGGAGAGCTCCCGGACGTACCAGTTGTTGGCGGAGATGCCGTGCCGGCCGGCCGCGTGATCGATCAACTGCTTCAGTTCCTTGGGCAGCCGCAGCGTCACCTTGTCGAGCTCGCTGTCATCGAACGCAGGCTCAGGGTCACTGCTTTCGGACGGCGAACCGAAGATCAGGTGGAGGCTGCCATCGCTGTACTCCAGGCGAGCGCGCTGATCGCGGCTCGCATCGTTGAAGGCTGTGACCGTCTGTGAGAGCAGGTCGAAGGCCGCCCGTTCAACCTGAGGGCGGGCCGCGTTGACGAAGGTCTGTAGCTCCTGCCGCCGCTCAGGTTCGCTGACCAGTTGCAGGGGTTGCTCGAGGCCGGCCAGCAAGGGTGCAAAGTCGATATCGTGGCGGATGTTTGATGTCATAATGCCATCATAGTGACGGCATAAATGCTGTCAAGCCCCTGTGCGGGCTCATATGCTAGAATCTCGAAGCGTCTGTCCCCTCCTGGGTCAGGCGTTGTCTTTCGGGCCGGCGTAGCTCAGTGGTAGAGCAGCCGATTCGTAATCGGCAGGCCGAGGGTTCGAATCCCCCCGCCGGCTCCAGCGCGCCGTTGTTTCGCAGCCGCCAGCCAGGCGGCGTTTTTGTGCTGCCCGCGTAGTCAAGATGACGCGACGCGCCGAGCAGATCAGCGAAGCCGGACTGCCAATCTCCTTGCGCCGGTCATCCTCAGTGCTGATGCGCAGCGCACAAGGCGGCACCTTTACGATTGTAAGAGAATTGTAATTACCCAGAAACGTAAGAAGCGTAGACGAGAAGGAGTCTGGTCTGCTAGTTTTGCCGTCCCGCAGGCACCTCTTGCAGCCGAACCGCGGCGTTGCCATCCCTAGATTCCGAATGCATTGGCGCAGCGTCCCGGTTGCGGAAAGGAGTGGGATAAATGGCCAGAGTTGGGGTTGAGTGGATCAACCGGTTCCCCGCACCTTGCTCCCAGAACACGCTCAGTTACTGTGATGACACCTCCGTGGGTTTCCTCGCCGGCATGGCTGCCCGCGGCCACGTGGCTGCGTTCAATTGGGGTGACGGAGCGGCGTGGGAAAGGGATTTTCGTGACACCGGCGCCTTCGGCGGGGATGACGTCCATTGGGCTGACGACGTGGACTTCGTCCACTTCTCGTCTCATGGGGGGACAAGCGCGGCAAACCTCTTCCAGGGGTTCTTCGGCTCGCGGGTGGACAACTGCACCTGGCGTTCTGACCGGGCGCGCTTCGGTGACAACTGGAACCTCGAGTATTTGTGCATTGACGCGTGCAATAGCCTCGAATTGACCCGGGACGTGATCGCAGTTTGGCGGAACACATTCCAGCGGCTGCATCAGATCTTCGCGTTCACGGACCTCGTGTCAGATTCGTGGTGGACGGGCGGCCGCGGGTTCTGGTTCGGTCTGCGCGCGGGAGGCAACGCGATCCTCTCAGACGCCTGGCTGGACGAGTGCTATTCGTTCTGGCTTGACGACAATCCGGTGGCGATGGCCGCGGGCAGGAGTCAGGCGGACGCAATCAACCGGCTGAACAACGAACGAGTCTTTTCGGGCTTTGACGACATCCCGAACGCTGAAATCCGCTGGTTCCAGTGGAAATGGCGAAGTTAGCCGAAAGGTCGCTGAGATGCTTGAGTTTCAGGCCAGATTGCCGAACACCATTCCAACGTCACTTCCGGTCTATCGGCTAGGTCCAGACGCTACTGCTATTTCAGACGCGGGCGTGCAGTTGTCAATGCTCGCTCAAAGACTGGGGATGAAGGGAAGGGCTCATGAGAGCCTACGATCCGATGACTGGTCGCTGCATCGGGAAGAGTCCTGGGAGCTGGGTGTACATGGTCGCTCGGGAGCAATCGTGGGTCGCCGAGAGGGTCAGTATCTGCGAGGAAGCGATGCGACGTTCGATCTGAACGACGACCGCGCTTCAGAGATTGCGAGCAGCTTCCTGCGGCGGACAGCAATCGCACCGGTGCGTGAGATGCGCTTGCGCGGCGTAACGCATTTGCGCACAGCCGGTGGCGATGAACGCGCCAACGTTGGCAGAGAAGAAATCTTGGATGCCGGCGTGGTAATCGGCAGGTCAGTGAACGGAACGGAAGTCGATGGCCCCGGTGGCGCGGCGATGGTCAACGTTGACGCGACTGGTGAAGTTGTGGGCTTTCGCTGCATATGGCGGCCGGTTGGCGAGTCCATGGGACGGGTGAAGATTATCGACCCGGAGATTGCGCAGCGCGGACTAACCGCAATCGCTAATCGCGTTCGTGGAGATGTCCTGGTGACGAAGGCCAGCTTCGGGTACTTCGAGCAGGGAATGATGGACCGCCAGGATTACCTTCAGCCGGCGTTTGTCTTCGTGTATGTGGTGCGTGACGACGAGGTCTCCTATCGTTCAGTGGAAGTGGTGGCGGCCTCGGAGAGGACACACGAGCTGCTCCAGGGCGAGAAGCGATTCCCCGTGAAGCGGAAGACACGCAGGCGCCTTGAGGTGACAACTGACCGCTGAGCTTGATGAGGTTGAGCGACGAATGCAGGCGGGAGCCTGGGATCCAGCCGGGTTCCTCCTGCCTGGAGAATCACTAGCCTCGCGTCTCGCTGCCGACGCCGAGGCGTGCTCGGTGCGACAGGTAGACCCGCTGAGCATTGGTAGCCGTCTTGTAGAGCTTCTGGCCACCGCAGATTCCTCAGATGTTGGGCGCCCGGAACGCATAGGGGAGTTCCTGGTGTCCGTGATTCACCAGCGCGGACTGATGACTTGCCCCTGGGCAGCGGAAGAATTCGCCGCATGTCCTGTCGGGCCCGGCGGACGACCGACGGCGAACCGATTTCGCATTGTGCGAGCGCAGGCAGCGATCGAGGGTTACGAGTTGTTCGCCCACCTGATTGGTGCTCATGGCTTCTTCGGAGGAATCGGAACGAGATACCGGCTCGAGCCCGAACGGCTGATGGATGTCATGCAACCGGGTTCTGGGTCAGAGACCTCGCCTGCCGGCTAACGCCTGCTTCGAAGGCTTGGCGCGTGCGTCTGAACCCCAACGCGCGTCTGCAATCGGCAGGCCGGCTGCAGACTACGCGGCAACAAAGCAACAAGCTTCAGGCAACCAGTAACATGTAGCGGCTGGCCCCAAACCCCGCCTCTTGTTTGCCTGTTGCTGGTGGCTGACTCATGCACGACCCTTACGCTCCCATCGCCGACGTCTACGACTTCACGTACGACGACTTCACCGACGACATCGACTTCTACGAGAACCTGGCGCAGAGCGTGGACGGCCCGCTGCTGGAGCTGGGCGTCGGCAGCGGCAGGATCGCGCTGCGGTTGGCGCGCGAAGGCTACGAGGTCCTGGGCATCGACACGTCGGCTTCGATGCTGGCGCGAGGGCGCAGGAACCTGGAGGCCGCGGGCAAGATCGAGGGCGGCCTGGAGCTGCTGACCGGCGACATGACGTCGTTCGACCTGGGCCGGCGCTTTGGGATGGTCTACGTCGCGGCGAACACGTTTCAGCACCTGCTGACGACCGAAGAGCAGCAGGCCTGTCTGCGTTGCGTGGCGCGGCACCTGAGCCCAGGCGGCCTGTTCGCGATGGGCGTGCGCTCGCCGGCGAGCGTCTCCTGGGACGATTCGGCGTCAGACTGGGCGCCGTTGCTGCTGAACTGGACGCGTACGGACCCGGAGACTGGTGAGCAGGTGATGAAGCTGGTTGCGGACCAGCCGGACCCGGAGCGCATGGTCCGCCGGCTGACCTACGTCTTCGATCGCGTGGCGAAGGACGGCATCGTGCGGCGCAGCGTGTTCGAAACCGAGCTGCGTCACTCCACACAGGCGGAGTTGACGCTATTATTGCAGCAGGTCGGTCTGCGTGTGACCCACGTCTACGGAGACTACGACCTCACTCCCGTGGGAATCGGCGACAACCTGGTATTCGTGGCCAGAGCGGAGGCTGCTGTTTGAGAGTCGCGCTGGACGCAATGGGCGGCGATCTTGCCCCGCGCGAGCAGGTTCTGGGCGCCCTCCTGGCCGCGAAGGAGTTCGGCATCGAAGTCGCGCTGGTGGGCCCGCCGGACGTGATCGAGCCGGAGCTGGCGAAGCACCCCAAGAGCTCGCGCGTCAGCGTGGTGGCCGCCGGCGATGCGATCACGATGGACGAGGGCGAGATCGTCAAGGCGGTGCGCACGCGACGCGACGCGTCGATTAACGTGGCAACGCAGATGGTCAAGAAGGGCGAGGCGTCAGCGGTCGTATCGGCGGGCAACAGCGGCGCGGTTTCGGCGTCTGCTTTCTTCCTGCTCGGCCGCATCTCCGGCGTGGAACGGCCCGCTCTGGGAATGCTGCTGCCGTACAACGCCGGCCGCGTCTTCCTGATCGACGCGGGCGCCAACGCCGACTGCCGTCCCAGCCACCTGGCGCAGTTCGCGCAGATGGGGGCGGCTTATTCGGAGAAGGTCGTCGGGGTCGAGAACCCGCGTATCGGGCTGCTCAACGTCGGCGAAGAGGCCGGCAAGGGCAGCGAGCTGGCGGTCGAGGCGTTCGACCGGATCAGGGACTCCGGGCTCAACTTCATCGGCAACGTGGAGGGCCAAAACATCCACAAAGCCGTCTGCGACGTGATCGTCACGGACGGCTTCACCGGCAACGTCGCGCTGAAAGCCGGCGAAGGCGTCGCGGACTACATCCTTGAGCAGGTGCGCGGCGTGATCAAAAGCAGCCCCCTGTTCATCGGCGCCGCCATCCTGCTCAAACCGGCGCTGCGCCGCGCCCTCAAGCGTCTTCAGTACGAGGAGTACGGCGGCGCCAACCTGCTCGGCGTCAACGGGATCGTGGTCATCGCCCACGGCCGCTCGGACGCGCTGGCGATCAAGAACGCGCTGCGGGTGGCCCACGTCGCCGCCGGCAGCGACCTGCTCGAGACGATGCGCGCCTCCTTCGTCGAAGCGAAGGAGGAATCGCAGGCCGCGGGCCGCTAGACCAGCCATGGACGTTGTGAACATCGGCCGCTCGAAGCGGTTTCTCAAAGAGCGCCCCATTCGCGTCAGCCTGTTCGACCGCCCGCGCCTGGTCTGCGATTTGATCTGCCTGGAGGCAGGCCAGACGGAGAAGCGCCGCGGCCTCACCACATCCGACTCCCTCTACCTCGTGGTGGAAGGTAAGGCGCGTCTGCACTCTGGCCTCCAAATTGAGGAGCTGCAGGAGCAGGACGCGGCGTTGATCCCGCCCGGCGTCGACCACAGCATCGAGAACATCGGCGACGGCCAGCTAACGGTGATGGCGCTCGTGACGCCGAAGCCGTCGCGCGCCGGCGAGGTGCGTATGCCAGTCGAGGGTCAGCCACGCTACGAGCGGCCACGAGGCGAAGAGGCGCCATCCGGTCCCGAAGCCGCGCCGCGCGCGCCTGCGTATCGGGATCAGCGGCCGCAGCGGCCGTACACTCCGAGACCGCCACGCGGTGGCGAGCGCCCGTCCCGGGACGAACGTCCGCCTCGGCCGTACACACCACGAGCACCAGGTGGTGGCGAGCGCCCGTACCGTGACACGCGCCCGCCCCGGCCGGCCGGCCGAGGGGCGGAGCCCCGCGTGCCTCGTCCCCCGGGTCGGGCACCGCGCGGCGAACGGCCTGCCGGTGCAGCAGAGGGTCCCGTCTGGTTCCCGCGGCCCAAGGCGCCGTGGCGACCG
>DATDOP010000412.1:0-4589 GCA_035293185.1 Dehalococcoidia bacterium
AGCTCGAGCTCGCGCCAGAGCAGGACCTCGGCCGCGACGACGGCGATGTTGATCAGGGCCAGCGGGATCAGCATCTTCCAGGCGAAGGCCATCAGTTGGTCGAGGCGCAGGCGGGGCCAGGTGCCGCGCAGCCAGATCAGGCCGAAGTAGAAGAAGTAGATCTTGCCGATGAAGATGATCCAGGGCGGGATGTACTCATCGACGCCGAAGAGGGAGTAGCCGCCGAAGAACAGGCTGGCGATGATGCCGGAGACGGCAAGCGAGTTGATCAGCTCCACGGCGTAGAACAGGCCGAACTTCATGCCGGAGTACTCGGTGTGGAAGCCGGCGACGATCTCGGACTCGGCCTCGGCGATGTCGGCGGGCGTGCGGTTGAGCTCCGCCGTGGCCGAGATGGCGTAGATCAGCAGGGGCAGCGGCAGCAGGAAGGCGAGCCAGACGTCGTACTCACGCTGGAAGTCGACGATGGCCGAGAGGCTCATGCTGCCGGCGAAGAGGACGGGCGCCAGCAGGGCCAGGACGATGGGGATCTCGTAGCTGATCGCCATGGCGATGACGCGCATGGCGCCGAGGAGGGCGTATTTGTTGTTCGACGACCAGCCGGCGACGAAGATGGCCAGCGACGTGAAGGACGAGATCGCCAGGAGGTAGAGCACGCCGACGTTGAGGTCGACGTAGACGAGATCGGGCGCCCAGGCGAAGACGGCGAAGGTGAGCATCGCCGGGATGAAGACGAGGATCGGCGGCAGGTTGAACAGAGCGCGGTCGCTGGCGGTCGGTTGCAGCACTTCCTTCTGGATCAGCTTGATCGCGTCTGCCACGGGCTGGAAGAGGCCGAAGGGGCCGACGCGGTTGGGGCCGCGCCGCACCTGCATGCGGCCGATGATGCGGCGCTCCAGCCAGACGTTGACCAGCGCCCCGAGACCGACGAAGGACAGGATGCCGGTGGCGCCGACGACGGCAATCAGCACGTAGACGAGCTCGCTGCTGCCGGTCTGATCGAGAATCCAGACATAGAGGTCGTGCAGCGGGTCGAAGTCGTACCAGGCGGCGAAGGGCAGCATCAGCGGTCGATCTCCCCGACGTTGATGTCCAGGCTGCCGAGGATGACGATGGCGTCGGCGAGGGAGCGGCCGACGCTGAGGTCTTTCAGCGTGCTGAGGTTGATGAAGGAGGGCGAGCGGACGTGCCAGCGGTAGGGCGCGGGGCCGCCGTCGCTGACGAGGTAGAAGCCAAGCTCGCCCTTTGGCGACTCGATGCGGGCGTAGGCTTCGCCGGGCTCCGGACTGAGGGCCAGCGGCACGGGCGTGCTCACGGGGCCACCGGGCAGGGCCGCGAGCGCCTGCTTGATGATGCTGACGCTCTGACGCATCTCCTCGAGCCGCACGATGAAGCGGTCGAAGCAGTCGCCCTGGTGGCCGACGGGGATGTCGAAGTCAAAGCGGTCGTAGACGCAGTAGGGGTCGGCCTTGCGGATGTCCCAGGCGATGCCGGAGCCGCGCAGCAGCGGGCCGCTGGCCGACGAGTTGATCGCGCGCTCGGGCGTCAGGACGCCGACGTCGCGGGCGCGGGCGAGGAGGATTTCGTTGTCGAGGAGCATCTCTTCGTATTCGGAGATGCGGTCCGGCATTTCGGCCATCAGGCTCTCGATGCCGGGATACCACTCGTCCGGCACGTCGAAGGCAACGCCGCCGATGCGCATGTAGTTCGTGGTCAGACGAGCGCCGCAGGTCATCTCGAAGAGGTCGAGGATCTTCTCGCGCTCGCGGAACATATACATGAGCGGCGTCTGCCAGGCGCCGCAGTCGTTGACGAAGGTGCCGTTGGCCATGCAGTGCGAAGCGATGCGCTGCAGCTCGGCGAAGATCACGCGCAGGTAGGACGCGCGCTCCGGGACTTCGACGTCAGCCAGCTTCTCGACGGCGAGGCAGTAGCCGAGGTTGCCGGTCATGGCCGCGAGGTAGTCCATGCGGTCCGTGAAGGGGATGTTCTGGGTGTAGGTGCGCTCCTCGGCGAGCTTCTCCATGCTGCGGTGCAGGTAGCCGAGGACCATCTCGGCGTCGAGGATGCGCTCGCCGTCCAGGGTGACGCGCAGGCGGAAGACGCCGTGCGTCGAGGGGTGCTGCGGGCCGATATTGACGACGTAGGGAGGGGTATGGAGGTTGGTCACGGGGCGCCTCCCCAGATCCTCTCACCGGGAACAGGCAACAAGGAACAAGGAACCGGGCAGACCGCGGGTCGCGGGGCGACTGTGACGCTCATTCCCCAGCTTCCTTGCTTTCGCCGGCCTCTGCGTCTGGTGAGGGCTCAGCGGCGTCGCCTGAGGCGGGCTCGGTGTCGCGCCGGGGCTCGCGGGTCTGAGTCGAGCCGCCGCCCTGCAGGCCGAGCTGGCCACCGCCGGTCGCTTCCGCGGCCGACTGACCGCCCAGGGGCGCGACGAGGCGCGGCACCGAAGGCGCCTGGGGGCCGCCGGGCTGGCTGAGGTTGGGGTAGGAGCGCTGGCCTTCCGGGAACTCGAAGGGGAAGCGCTGCAGGCCGGGCTTGAAGCCGCCGGGCAGGGCGAGAAAGTCCTTGCGCAGCGGGTGCCCCGGGAAGCCCTCCCAGAGGAAGATGCGCTTGAGATCGGGGTGGCCGCTGAAGGTGATGCCCATGAGGTCGTAGACCTCTCGCTCCTGGAGGTAGGCGCCCTGCCAGACGGTGCTCACCGAGGGCACGACGGGCTCGTCGTGGTCCGCGCGGGCTTCGAGGACGAGCGTGTGGTTCTTGTTCAGCGACGAGAGGACGTAGATCACGTCGAAGTGCTCCAGCCAGTCGACGCCGACGAGGCAGTTGAGGTACTTGCAGTCGAGCTCCGGGTCATCGCGGAGGAAGCGCGCGACCTCGACGACGTGCTGGGCGGCGACGGTGGCGGAGCCTTCTGTGGCTTCGATTACGGCTTCGGGAAATGCGGCCTTGATCCGCTCAGCGACGTGAGTGCCGGCGATGGCGACTGTGGTCATCGCCACTCCAGGGCGTGCTTGCGCCAGGCGTAGAGGTAGCCGATGACCAGGATGCCGATGAAGGTGATCGCCTCGACGAAGCCGACGACGAGATGCTGCGGGAAGGCGACGGCCCAGGAGTAGAGGAAGACGACCTCAACGTCGAAGACGACGAAGATCAAGGCGACGAGGTAGTAACGGAAGTTGAACTGAACCCAGCTATCGCCCTCGGTCTCGACGCCGCACTCGTAGGTGTCCAGCTTGACGGGGTCCGGGGCTTCCGGGCGGATGTTCAGCTTGCGGAGGAGGAAGGAGATCATGAGGGGGAGCGAGGGGAACAGGAGCGCGAACACGAGCAGAATCGCGATGTAGCCGTAGTCGTTCAGCACGCGCGCCCCCGGCCTGGTTGCAGCTTGTGAATTACGTCCCTAACGCGGCGACTATAGCACCGAGGTCATATAGGGACAATCCACCTGAGACGTGGCGGCGGGACGCGATCGGGGTGCGGGACGGGCTAAGCGTTGGCGGAGAAGATCTCCGCGTTGTTGCGCACCGCGACCATGGCGAGCGGCGTGTTCTGCTGGTTGATGCCCAGGATCCTGAGGCGGCCGGCGGGCAGACTGAGCCGCGACCGCGTAACCCGCAGCCGGGCCTTGGCGTTGATGGGGGTGGTTGTCGCCACATCAGCCTGAATGGCGGTCCAGCGGGCGCCGTGGGCGGTCTTGCCGGCCGTCGAACGCAGGGGGACGGGAGGCGGGGGCCCGGGCTGAGGCTGCAGCAGCTGACGAACGGCGATGTCGGTCAGGACGAAGCGGGCGGAGGCACGTACGCGGCAGCGCCGGCCGGGGTTCTGCCTGGGAAGGTCGACGATGACCTTGATGCGGAAGGTGTCGGAGTCCTCGTCGATGGTGATGCGGTAGTCGAGCGGCGCGCGGGAGGTATCGGGCCCGTTGACGTTGTTGAAGGCGTTGCGCGCGCCGTTGTCGGAGATGAAGGAGCCCAGGACGACATTCTCGAGGCGGCCGAGCGCGTCGTTGCTGGTGCCGGGGGCGGCGACGAGGAAATTGAGGAACGGCCCGTGAGCGACGCCATTGAGCTGAAAGCGGGTGTGGACGCCGAAAGCCAGGTTTACGACCGAGGCTGTCGGATCGCCGGCGGACTGGCCCGCGGTGAAGTCGGGCGGCAGCAGGGACTGGAGCGCGTTGCGCGGCACGAGGATGGGAATGGCGAAGTGAAAGCTGCACATCTGGCGCAGGATGGGCATTGCCATGAGCGGTGACGTGGGAGCGTCTACGCCCGGCGTGCCCTCGTTCCAGTCATAGGCCGGTGGAAAAGGCATCGTTGTTCCCCTCTTCGAGATGAGGGCGGGGCGGCCGACAGCGGCGGCCTGGGGATCATAGGGTCGATCGACTCAGATCGCAAACGGTAGATATCAACCAGTCATTTTTCCTAGACGTAAGAAGAGCTTGCAGCTAGTCCTGGCCTACCGAGTCGACGTAGGTCTGGCCGAGCTCTGAGAGCTCGTAGCCGCGCTCGAGGCTGATGGTCAGGCCGAGGGCTTTGAGCTTGCGGACGTTGAGCTTGAAATCGGGCAGGGGCAGGCCGGTCTCC
>DATDOP010000413.1:0-2759 GCA_035293185.1 Dehalococcoidia bacterium
GCGGGCGAGGATGCCGACGCCGGAGCCGGCTTTGAAGGCGAGGCTCTCGAGGGCATCGGCGTTGGGGCTCCTGGCCTTCAAGACGATGGTCGACTTGTCAGGCGCTTCGAAGCCGGTAAGCCAGGCGAAGGCGTTCTTGTAGGCCGACTCCGGGGCGGTTGCCAGGGTGTCGAAGGTCCACTTGACGTCTTCGGAGGTAAGGTCGCGGCCGTTGTGGAACTTGGCCGGCTTGAGCTTGAAGGTGATCGTGAGCTTGTCCGGCGAGATCTCCGGCAGCGCCTGCGCCAGGCTGGGCAGGACCTCGTTGCCGATGCCGGGGTACTTCGGCTGGCCGTAAGCGAAGTCGAGCAGGGCGTCGTGGGTGAGACTGGACATCTGCAGCACGCCGTTGTTGCTGGACTTGATCAGCTCGAGGCCGCCACCCGGGTCGCCGTAGCCCTGCCAGATCAGCTTGCCGCCGACGGTGGGCTTGCTGGTGTCGGTCGTGGTGCTGGTGTCGGGGGTGTCGGTGTCTTTGTCGTCACCGTCGCCGCCGCCACAGGCTGCGAGGAACGCAGCAGCAGCCGCGCTACCTCCGGCAAGCGCGAGTCCACGCCTTCGCGTTACGCGCTTGTCCAATACCTTGTCCCAGTAGTTGTTACTCATGCGTTTCCTTCCTGAGCCCAGAGGCTCAATCGGTAGCCCCCCGGTGGGGACTTCCTTGGAGCGTTTGCTACTTATACGTCAACGTCCCATGCTTGGATGTCCCACGGTTAGATTCCGCAGCCACCCAGACTATGCGGCAAATCTATGAATGGTGCTGCGCCTTGTCAATACAAATATGAACGTATTGAAAGGTCGTATAATTCATGAAAAACAGATACAAACTTTCAAAGTCGCAAGTCAAAGAATTGTCAAGGTAGTGACAATATGCACGTCGATAGAATGGCACGTATAATGCGCTCGCGTTCGAAGCCCTGTTTGCAGCGGGAGGCATAAGTGGCGAGCACCTACGAGTTCATCAAGTACGAGAAGTCTGACCACATCGCTTACCTGACCCTCAACCGGCCGGAGGTCATGAACGCGCTGCACGCCCCGGCGCACGTCGAGTGCGCGGACGCGCTCGCCGGCTTCGAGAAAGATACGGAATCGTGGGTCATGATCGTCACCGGCGAAGGCGACCGGGCGTTCTCGGCGGGCATGGACCTGCGCTACCGGCCCGTTGAAGGAGCGCCTGCCGTGCAAATGCCGCCCGGCGGCTTCGCAGGGCTGACCAACCCCCGTCACTGCAAACTCACGAAGCCCGTCATCGCCGCGATCAACGGCTACGCCCTCGGCGGCGGCCTCGAGCTGGCGATGGCCTGCGACATCGTCATCGCGGCCGACACGGCGACGCTCGGCCTGCCCGAAGTCAAGCGCGGCATCATCGCCGGCGGCGGCGGCGTGCACAGGCTGCCGCGCCAGATGCCCTTGAAGATCGCCATGGGCTACCTCCTCACTGGCAAGAACATCTCTGCCGCGGAGGCGCATCGCTGGGGGCTGGTCAACGAGGTCGTGCCGGCGGCGGAGCTGATGGACGCGGCAAGGCGCTGGGCCGCCGAGATCACGGACGCCGCGCCGCTCTCCGTGCGTGCGAGCAAAGAGGCAGCCATGTCCGGCCTGGAGCTGTCGCTCGAAGACGCCTACAACACCACGTTCCCCGGCACTCAGGCGATGCGCGGCTCTAACGACAGTCGCGAGGGTGTGGCCGCGTTCGGCGAGCGCCGCAAGCCGAACTGGACGGGCACGTAGACTACACGTCAGGCAGGGCGTAGCAGGGCAGGCGATGACCGGGCAGGTTTTTCTACCGTCGCCGCGAACGCGCGGCAGCATTCGAGCGGCCTTTGGCGCTGCGATGGCGAGCCGATGATCGCCGAATCGTCCGCGAATCAGGGACCCCTCGCGGGCGTGCGCGTCGTCGACCTGACGCAGTGCATCGCCGGCCCCTACTGCACCAAGCTCTTCGCTGACTACGGCGCTGACGTGGTCAAGGTCGAACCGCCGGCCACCGGCGATCCCGCACGCTCGATGGGCCCGTTTTTCAAGGACCGGCCCCACCTCGAAGGCTCCGGGCTCTTCCTCCACCTCAACACCAACAAGCAGTCCGTAACCGCCAACCTCGGGACGGACGGCGGCCGTGAGATCGTGCGCCGCCTCGCGAAGGACGCCGACATCCTCGTCGAGAGCTTCCCGCCGGGGACGATGGCGGCCTGCGGCCTCGATTACGCCACGCTGGAGCAGGCCAACCCGCGCCTCGTCATGAGCTCGATCACCAACTTCGGTCAAACCGGCCCCTACCGTGACTACGCCATGAGCGAGATCACCCTGTATGCCCTCGGCAGCACCATGCAGGTCACCGGTCTGCCGGATAGGCCGCCGCTGAAGCTCGGTCTGACCGTGGAGAACATCTACGCCGGCATGGTCTCGGCCACCGCGACCATGGGTGCGTTCTTCGGCGCGGTTAACCACGGCGTCGGCCAGCACCTCGACCTCGCCCTGATGGAGATCCAGGTGGGCAACCAGGATCGCGCCGTGCAGGGCCACATGATCTTCCAGTACGTCGGCCGGCCCAACGGCGGCTGGTCGCGCAGCGGCGGCGGCAGCATGGGCCGCAACCTCCTGCCCGTCGGCGTCTATCCCTGCGCCGACGGTTACGTCCAGTTCTTCACCCTCCAGCCCCTATGGGACCGCGTCTGCAAGATGATCGAACGCGACGACCTGATCGACGATCCGCACTTCCG
>DATDOP010000414.1:0-4379 GCA_035293185.1 Dehalococcoidia bacterium
CCCGCGAAGTCCATGCTCGCGTAGCCGGGAGGCGCCATCCACTCACGGATCTGCTTGGCCAGCGCGCCGTTCTGCCAGAAGAAGTTGTACCCCTGCTCCTGCGCGTGCGCCTCGCTGTCCGAGACGAACACGCGCATCAGGTAGCCGATGTGCTCCGGCCCCATCTCGTAGCCGCTCTCGGCCGCCGTCTCGCGGTACAGCTCGATCAGCTCCTGCGTCTGCTCCAGGGACGAGCCGAGCACCACGTACGGGTAGCGGTGCTTCGCCGCCCAGACCACCGTCTCCGGGCTCACCGTCCCCGGCACCATCACCGGCGGGTGTGGCTTCTGCAGCGGGAGCGCCCAGGGATTCACGACGCGGTACTGGAAGTGCTTGCCGTCCCACGCGAACGGTCCCGGCCGCGTCCACGCCGCCATGATCAGGTCGTGCGCCTCTTCGAAGCGCTCGCGGTTGTACACCGGGTTGACGTTGTTCGCCAGGCTCTCGACGCCTCCGCCGCGCACGAAGCCGGAGATCAGCCTGCCGCGCGAGATCATGTCGATCATCGCCAGCTCCTCGGACAGCCGCAGCGGGTTGTCGATGATCGGCAGCGGGTTGCCCAGCATCAAGATGCGCACGCGCTTCGTGATCTTCGCCAGCACCGCCCCCGTGATGTTGATCGATGCCTGCATGCAGAACGGCGCCGTGTGGTGCTCGTTGATCATGATCCCGTCGAACCCCGACTCGTCCGCGACGATGTACTCCTCGTGGTAGCGCTGGTAGAGATCGCTCGCCAGCACCGGGTCGAAGTTCGAGTTGGGCAGCGTCAGGCGCAGCGCCGGGTACTGCTCCTGCAGGCCGGGGTCGTAACCCGTGTACGGCTGCTCGGTGAAGTAGTAGTAGCTTGTCTTGTTCACAGCGCTCACCTCCGCCGTCAGGCCTTCAGGAACCGCCCGACAATCTCTGCCAGCTCTGCGGGTTTCTCGTAATGGGGCCAGTGCCCGCAGTCCGGCATGATCTCCAGCTTTGAACCCGGCATCGCCGCCTGGTATAGCCGTCCGCACTCCACCGGGATGATCCGGTCCTCCGCGCCCCAGACAATCAGCGCCGGGGCGCGCACACCGGCGAGCAGCGCGGGCAGCGCCGGCGAGTACATGTACGGCCGGTAGCACATCCGCATCGCCATCGAGCGCCCGGCCTCGCGCGTGCCGCCGTAGTCCTGGATCGGCGCCGCGCCGTAGATGCGCTGGTACTCCGCCGCGCCCTCCGGGTCGTGCACGCAGGCTTCCACCACCTCGCGCCAGCGGCGGATGAACACGTCCAGCGTCTCGCCCGTCTGCGGCTTGATCCCCGCGGCGTCCACGAGCACCAGGTGTGCCAGGTTGTCCGAGTTCATCGCCGCCATCTCCGCCGCGATCCAGCCGCCGATGCCGAACCCGACGAGGTCGACCTTGTCGATGCCGGCGACGCGCAGGAACCATTCGTAGAACAGCGCCTGGTGGCTGATGCTCTCCATCCACGCCGGCCGCGGCGACTCGCCGAAGCCCGGGTGCGCGGGCGCCAGGACCTCGTGCTCCCGCGACAACCGGTCGTGAAACTCCAGCCAGCCCTCCGGCCCTTCGATGCCGTGCAGCACCAGCGCCGGCCGCCCGGAGCCGCCGCGCAGCAGCTGCAGCCGCGTCTCCCCGACCTCTACCGTCTCTTCTCGCGCGCTCGTCGTGCTCAACGTCATCGCTTCCTCCCGCCGTCAACGGGGACAACCGCGATTCTAGGCCCCGCGCCGCCGTTTTGCCACGCCGAAACCAGGCACTTACCGAGCGGGCGGGAGTTTGCCGTCACGGCACAACACGCGGTGAGATAACCGACCAGCAGCACTTACTGTGCCTTTTCGCCAGATTTACCAGCGGTTTGACTTAGTACCCGGCGGAAGAACTCGAAGGCCGATTGTTAGGCTATCCCCTCGGGTAGAAACCAGCCCATACAACCTTGCGAAGCGCCTGCTCTATAGCGGCATCGGTCTTTATGCTTGTGTCTTCGGACTCTTTAGCAACGGTTACGCCGGTATCAAGTCCTGGAACGCTCGTCCGGCCCGCTCCTGCTCCTGCTTTGGTGGAATGTAGATTGAATAGTGACCCGCCTCGACAAGGCGGTATGCTATGTCCCAAAATGCCCCTTTGAGCTTGCCCTCACGCCAAGCCTCCAGGAAGAAGGGCACCTCAAGGGCGTTCACTTCACCTGAATCGGGATCCACTAGAAGGTAAATTGCCCCTGCCCTCAGGCTCACGCTGGGACGCGGTTTACCCTGTGTCGCCGTGAGGAAGTCGTCCTCCGGCGAATAATGAATCTCAAGGCCTTCATCCTTGCGTGGGGTGCTCTCCCTCGTTTGGCGGACCCTCTCCAGAATCTCCTCTGTGTGCCTCTTGCTGTCGTCTAGGGCATCCTGAACCATAGGAGCTCGCCTTCCTCAATCTCGGGTGTGAACCATACACTAGCAACCACATGCTCGCCAGTGTCGCGCGCTCGAACCAGGACATAAAGGTAGCAGTTAGCGGTCTTGCCGCGACCGTGACCCATTCGGTAGTAGTGTGCCCTACCATCCTTAGTGTCGATCACTATATGTGGTTCACGTATACATAAGGACACATTATCCACATGACCGACTATTTCAGGCCTTCTGGCCTCATGGTTCTCCCATGTTAGCCGACGGAGTGTTACTGCATAGTTAAGAGGGCTAGCATCTTCGAATAAGACTTCGTCCAAGCGGGCCGTTTTGCTCCGTCACCTAGATTTTCGGCACATTAGCACAGGAACTGGCGGTTTGTCTCGCAAAGGAGAGAAAGTGGGAAAGGGCCTCGTAAGGCGCCTGGGCGAGCATGCCGACTACTTCTTACACCCTGTCACAGTACTTCGTGCTTGAACCCCCGAGATTGGAGTGCCAAGTCGGGGGGGCCACGGCGCACACGTTACCCGTAGGCTCCGCAGCGGGCGCCTCACCCGCCAGTCCTTCTTGGCATCCGCAGAATCGAATGGAGCGCCCCATGCCTACCCACCGCAAAATCCGCTTCGGCTTCGCGGCCGTTCTCCCCAACACCGTCGCAGAGTGGCGCGACCTCGGGCGCAAAGCCGAAGACCTCGGCTACGACGTCATGCACGTCGCCGATCATCTCAGCCGCCAGTGGTCCCCCCTGCTCGCGCTGCTCTCCGTCGCCGACGCCACCACCCGTCTCCGCGTCGGCACCCAGGTCATCGCCAACGACTTCCGTCATCCCGTCGTCCTCGCCAAAGAGATCGCCACGCTGGACGTGCTCACCGGCGGCCGCTTCGAGTGCGGCATCGGCGTCGGCCACCCGGCAACCAGCGCCATCGGCCGCACCGACTACGCCCAGCTCGGCCGGCCGATGGACGAGCCCGGCCCGCGCGTTGGCCGCCTCGCCGAATCCCTGCGCCTGATCAAGCAGTTCCTCGGCAGCAGCGAGCCTTTCGATTTCGCCGGCAGCTTCTACAACGGCACGGGCATCCTCCCCTTCCCGCGTGCCGTCCAGCAGCCCCGGCCGCCGATCATGGTCGCCGGCGCCGGCCCGCGCATGCTGCGCCTCTCCGGCCGCGAGGCCGACATCATCAACATCGCGCCTCGCCCGCCCACCGTCGGCCCGTCTGCGCGCGGCACCGTCGGCTTCGGCCTCGACATTCACGGCGAGCTGGAATTGATCAAAGAGGCCGCCGGCGCCCGCTACGACGACATCGAGCTCTGCGTCTTCGCCGATCGCGCCGTGGTCACCGCCGACGTTGAGCCCGCGATGCTGAGACTGCAAGAAGAGCTCCAGATCAACCGCCAGCAGCTGCTGGAGATGCCGCACACGCTGATCGGCGAGCCGGCCGCGATCGAAGAGCGCATCCTCGCCGACCGCGAACGCTACGGCATCACCTACCGCATCGTCCCGGGCGCGCTCATGGAAGCGTTTGCGCCGGTGGTTAAACGGCTCGCAGGCGCCTGACGGCCTGTACACATATCCTCCTGTGTCGAATATGATCTAAACGCATGGGAGGCTATTGCGATCTTTTCGTCGAACCTGGACGTCGAATCAATGAAGGTAGGCGACTGCTTTCAGAGTCTGCACGAGGACATCTTGACGCTGGACGATGTACCGGCCGTGCCTTGCAGTGAGCCCCACGATAACGAGGTCTTCCACATATTCTCAATCGATGGTCAGGTATGGCCTGGCGATGAAGAGGTGGAGGTGAAAGCCTTCAACACCTGCATCGACGCCTTCGAGGTGTATATCGAGGTCGCCTGGCCAGAATCGCAGCTCGAATTCACCTGGTTTTCGCCCACCCAACGCGCTTGGGAGCAGCTCGATTACAGGGACATCGTATGTTTTGTCTTCGGGCCTTCAGGACAG
>DATDOP010000415.1:0-2585 GCA_035293185.1 Dehalococcoidia bacterium
CCCGCCCTCGGACGCCACGATCCCTCCAATGACTCTCGAGCGGTTTCTTCGCCCTCTCGGTGCCCTGCTCGCCGGCATCCTGGTCACCACCGCGCTTCTCGCCCACTACGACCAGTGCGGCGACAACGGCATCAAGGGCTGACTACGCATCGGCCAACCCACCGCGATCGCCCTCGCCCTCTCACTGCCGCGCGGGCCATCCAGCGCCGGACGCCTGCCGAGCTTCGGGTTGACCTCAAGCGACAAGCACATCGCTTACAGGTCTGGAGAGACCTGCCTCCCTGAAGATCGACTTGACGCGATCTCCTGCTCGCTAACTCTCGCAACAACGCATCCTCTGCGACGCATTGCGTCTGTGTGCATAACAACGCGCGGACGCGCCGCTCGGTTCGGCGAAAAAACGCGGAGGCAGGAAGTGGCGGTCGTACCGGGCTAGAACTCTTTGCCCAGCCGGTAGGCCTCTTCCAGGTAACGCCGCCGCTTCTCGACATCGAAGTCGTGCACGGCGTGAAAGTAGACGTGCTCCACGTTCTTCACTCCGGGGAATCGCAGGCACCAATCGTCCATCAAGCGCCCCATCGCCTCCGTGATGCCCGCCGAGGCGTAGCTCTCCTCGTCGAAGATGGTCGTGTTAATGATCAGCCCTTTCTCGTGCTTCAGCAGCGGCACCCGGCCATTGACATCGCCGGCCCAGCCCTCGGCTGACAGCTCAAAGGCAAACCCGAGCGTGAAGACGCGCTCAACCCAGCCCTTGAGAATCGCCGGGTAGCCGACGAAGAAGACCGGCGAAATGAAGACAAGCGCGTCCGCGGCGGCGATCTTCCGCTGCTGTTCGGCCACATCACGCGGCATGCTCTGGTGGATTGCCCTGGCTATGGTGGGAAGATCCTTGTTTCGCAGCCAGCGCTTCGCCAGAAACGTCTGCAGGGGATTACGGCACGAATCGAGGACGCGTTGCTTGAGGTCCATGCTCTCCAGCACAGCAAGAGGGGTCTCGGGCGTGACCCAACTCGCATAGTCCCTGGCGCGAACGACGGGGTCGAAGCGTATCGCATAGAGGTCGACCACCTCGTTGACGTGGCCCGCGTCCTCCAAGCCGGCGGTGAATCGCTCCAAGACCGCGTGATTCAACGACTTGGGGTTCGGGTGGGCATAGATGGTCAGCACTCTCACCGATTGCACCTCTTGCAGCCGAAACGCGTCGCGGCGAACAGCGCCGCGGTCAAGCCCAGCGCCGTGGCGATCAGCAAGTTCCGCGTTCGCTTCGGCAATGGCGCCGTCCGCAGGACCAGCGGCCCGAGAATGGGACGGGCGGCGCTTCCCAATCCCATCAGCAGGGTCGCACCGGGGAATCCCAACTCGAGGTCGATCAGCGCTCTGCGGCCGCCGCTGGCAGGGCCGCGCCGGCCATGGACAATCGCCGCGCCCAGGTGCGGCAGCCGGTCGACGCCCTTGCCTGCTGGCGCACCACTGCCGCCACGAGCCAGCAGGTCCTCCACCGCCTCGGTCAGAAGCGGGGATTGCCCCCAAACACCGCAGAACGCGACCCGCCCCTCGGAATCGATCAAGTACGCCGAGGCCGCGGTGCCCCCGTAAGCGCGCTGTATGCTCCCATCCAGGTCATCCACGACAACCGGCCAGGCAATCGACTCCTCCGCCTGATAGCCCTGCGCGTCGGCCATCTTCTGCTCGTCGGAGCGGTACGCGCCGTGACGCTCGCCCGGATGGGCCTGCCGCACCAGTATCTCGATGAACTGCACGCGGTCGCCGTAAAGCCCGAATAGCTCCTTCATGATCCGCATACCGCCGCGCGTGACCGGGCAGGTATAGCTGACGAAATGCAGCAACACCGGACGGCCCCGCATTTGGGACAGCCGCACTCGCTCGCCTTTGGTCGAAGTCAACTCGAAGTCCGGCGCTTCCGAGCCCGGCAGCACGAACTGATCGCCAAAGCCGCGCAGCAGTTCGGCGACCATGTGGCGTAGACGGTAATGCTCGAAGTTGAAGTCACTCCGCGGGTCCAGCCACCCGACTAGCTTTGTTGGCGTGCAGTCCCGCTGTTTTTCGCGGCCGGCGGACGCGACCTCTTGAGTTCCCATGCTGGTCATCAATCGCCTCCCTACTTCCCAGGGAAACGATGCACTTACCCGCCCAGCGAACCCACGGTCCTTCGGCCCCCAACTGCGCGGCGAATGTACCGTCCTGCGTCATCGCCCTCTAAGATGACCCTGCCCCGCCCTGGACAGGAGCTACACGTGACCTCTCAACCCCTACCCACCGAAGCCGAAGTTCGCGCCCTCCTGCGCGACCGCAGCAACTGGGGCCGCTGGGGCCCGGACGACCAGCTCGGCGCCGTCAACCTGATCACTGCCGCCAAGCGCGTCCAGGCGGCGGGCCTGGTGCGCAGCGGTCGCGCCGTCTCGCTCAGCCGCCCGTTGCCCACCACGCCCGCCGCCAACAACCCCAACCCGGCTCAGCACTTCCTGCGCTTCAACGACGGCCCCGATGGCGGCGGCGCCACCGACTACTACGGCACGTCCTATCACGGCCTCTCCACCACCCACCTCGACGCGCTCTGCCACATG
>DATDOP010000416.1:0-2622 GCA_035293185.1 Dehalococcoidia bacterium
CCCACCTCGCCCATGAACACCTGCGCCGGATACGCGTTGTACCAGAGAAAACCCGCCAGCCCGCCAACCACCGCAAACGCGAACGCCCCCACCTCATCCTGCCCCTGCGACAGCGCGATTGCCCCGTAAGCCCCGTACGCGATCGCGCTCACACCCGCCATCAGCCCGTCCATCCCGTCCGTGATCACGATCCCGCTCGTCCCGGCAAAGAACACCCCGATCACCACCGGCATGTACACAATGCCCAGGCTGTACGCCCCGAAGTGCGGCACCAGCACCGCGTCCAGGTCCAGCTCGTAGTACAGCACCAGCGCCACGATCACCCCCGTCGCGACCAGCACCGACCACTTCACCGCCCAGAACCACCGCTCGTGCCCGCTCACCTTCGGCGCCCCGATCAGCGTCTGAAAATCATCGAAAACCGCCAGCCCCGCCGCCGCCAGCATCGCCACGAACGGCAGCAGCAGGTCCGGCTCCCTGAGCACCGCAAACGGCACCACCGCCACCACGATTCCCGCCAGGAAGATCACGCCCCCCATCGTTGGCGTCCCCGCCTTCTCTGCGTAAACCGCCGGCGCGTCCGTGTCCGCCTGCTTCGCCAGCCGGCGCGCCCGCAACCCCGGCACCGCCACCATCCCCACCGCCAGCGACACCACCAGCGCCAGGCACCCCGCCCCCATCGCCTCTACCACCCCCGCGCGCCTCCACCAAAGTAGTCCCCTCGCCCCTCTGGGGAGAGGGTTAGGGAGAGGGGTTCCCACGTCCCGCCGTCTCGTGGCGTTCCGAATCGTCCTACGCCCTCCCAACCTCCACAGCCCCTCGCCTCCCAAAGAGAGGGGCACGCGGCAGCGCCGGAGAGGCTGCGCCATCCGCCGCCTCTCATCTCGCCGCCGCCACCGGCGTGTTCGGCCGCACGTTCAGGTAGCTCAAAATCTTCGGCGCCAGCTTCCCGAACACCGGCGCGGCCACGATCCCGCCCAGCGGGTCGTCCTGCGGCGTGTCAATCTTCACCAGCATGATCAGTTGTGGGTCGTCCACCGGCGCAAAGCCGATAAACGTCGCCAGCGTCGAGTCCAGCGCGTACCCCGTCGGGATCGAGACCAGCGTCGTGCCGGTCTTGCCGCCGACATCATAGCCTCTGACCTGTCCTCGATGCCCCGGCACCCCGTCGACCACCTGGTGCATCATCTCCACCATCGTCTCCGAGCTGCGCGCCGAGATCGTCTGCCTCACCACCACCGGCTCGAACACCCGCCGCCCCTCCGGCCCGTCGACCTCTTCGACGATGTACGGCCGCATCAGCTTGCCGCCGTTGATCACCGACGACACCGCCGTGATCACCTGCAGCGGCGTCGCCGCGATGCCCTGCCCGTAGCTGTTCGTCGCCAGGTCGGCCGAGTACCAGTCCGCGTCGTCGCTCGTCCTGATCAGCCCCGCCGATTCGCCGCCCAACCCGGAGTGCGTCGGCTCCCCGAAACCGAAGCGCTTCAGCGAGTCGTACAACCTCTTCGCGCCGATCTGGTCGCTCAGCCAGATCGCGCCCGTGTTCAGGCTCTTCTGCAGCAGCTGCGTCATCGTCTGCGTGCCGTTCGCGGTGAAGTCCCAGTTCTTGAACTCGTAACCGCCCTTCTGCACGTAGCCCGCGTCGTAGTACGTCGTGTTCGGGTTCACCAGCCCCAGGTCGATCGCCGTCGCCATCGTCACGACCTTCATCACCGATCCCGGCTCGTAAGCGTCCGTGACCGCGCGATTGCGATACAGGTTCAGGTCCGGCTCGTCCAGGTTCAGCGACGAAAGCTTGAAGCTCGGCCGGCTCGCCATCGCCAGGATCGCGCCCGTCATCGGGTCCATCACCAGGATGCTGCCGCCGGACGCCTTGTGGTCCTTGATCTGCTGGTCCAGCTCCACTTCCACCAACCGCTGGATGTACCGGTCGATCGTCAACCGCACGTCCGAACCCGGCTTCCCCGGCTCTTCGTGCTGCAGCCCCACCGCGATCGGCTGGCCGCCGCCGTCGCGCTCGAAGTACAGCACGCCCGGCTGGCCGCCAAGCACGCTCTCCAGGTCGGCCTCCAGACCCGCGAGGCCGCTGTGATCCCGGCCCAGGAACCCCAGCAGCGCCGAACCCACGTCGCCCTCCGGATAGAACCGCTCGTTCGCCGCGGCCAGCGTCACGCCCGGCAGGTACTGCTTGCTTATCTCCCGCCCGATGCTGAACTCCAGCCCATCCGCCAACAGCTCGATCGGTCCATCGCGATCGTCCAGCAATCGTGCCAGCAACGCAGTTTCGTCGACGTTCAGCTGCTTCGCCAGCCCCGCCGCCGTCTTTTCCGCGTTGCGTAGGTCGTCCGCCCACGCCCGCCGGTCGATGTACAGGTCATACACATCCGTAGACGTCGCCAGCGGAAACCCGTTGCGGTCCAGGATCGTCCCGCGCTCGGACCGCACCAGCTTCTTCTCCATGTGCTCTTCCTGCGCCTCCAGCCAGTAACGCTGGTGGTGCAGCACCTGGATAAACACCAGGCGCGCCGTAATCCCCGCCGTCGCCCCGATCAACACCAGCGCCAGCACCGCAAACCGCCACGTAAACCGGGAACCACGTCGCACCACGGCTACCCTCGC
>DATDOP010000417.1:0-2765 GCA_035293185.1 Dehalococcoidia bacterium
CCAGCAGTACTACGGCGTCTCGACCGCGGGCGTGCTCGGCTGGGGCGTCGGCGCCGCCCTGGGCGCGAAGCTCGCCGCGCCGGAGCGCACCGTCGTCGCCACCATCGGCGACGGCTCCTACATGTTCGGCGTGCCGGAGGCAGGGCACTGGGTGTCGCGCAAGATGAACCTGCCCGTGCTCTACGTGGTCTGGAACAACTCGCGCTGGAACGCCGTGCAGAGCGCCACCAAGAGCGTCTACCCGGATGGCTGGCAGGAAAAGACCAAGACCTACCCCTTCAGCGACCTCTCACCCAGCCTGGACTTCGAGATGATCTGCCAGGCCGCGGGCGGCTACGGCGAGCGCGTCGACGACCCCGCGCAGGTCACCGCCGCGTTCGAGCGTGCCCTGCACGCCGTGCGCGTGGAGAAGCGCCAGGCGCTGCTCAGCTTCATCGGCGCCTGAGCTCCGGTGGAAACGGCGAACTCCGTACGGCCCAGCACGCTGCGGGCGTTGCTATGTCCGTCTATCGCAAACCTAAGCCGGGACGATAGAGATGACCGCTCCATTCCGCTTCAACCGGTTGATTCCGGAGTTCTATGTGTCGGACCTTGGCAGGAGTCTGCGGTTCTACACAGATGTCCTGGGTTTCGAGGTGGAGTACACGCGGTCTGACCCACCTTTCGCCCTCCTCTCCTATCAGGGTTCCCAATTGATGATCCAGGAAACCCGTCCGGACGACATGCACACCGGCGCTCTGGAGCACCCGTACGGTAGAGGCGTAAACCTACAAATCGACTCTGACGACATCGATGAGCTCGTGCGTGCCTTGCAAGCCGAGAACTACCTTCTGAGGAAGGAGCCTGCCGAGTACTGGCGGCGGATTGCCGGAGGAGCCTTGGCCGGGACGCGCGAATTCCAGGTGCTTGACCCGGACGGTTACTACCTGCGATTTGCCCAGGACCTGGGCCAGCGGAAGAGTTCCGGCCCAACCTTAACTTAGACAATGCGCCCGGTGGTGTGAGGGTCTACTCCCGGGCAGCTAACGTGCGCTTGCGCTCGGCCGTGTAGGCCCACCACGGCAGACGCGGCCCGCCCTCGACATAACGGACAGCACTGATGAACGTGTCGAGCAAACACGGGTCCTGGCGCTGACCCGTCGCGACGTTGATCCTGTCGTACAGCGCGTAGGGGTCCTTGCCCTTGAGGTCGTCCGGCTGTCGCAGGCCCAGCAGGCGCAGGTCGGCGGCAATCGCCTTCCCGACATTCGGTATGTCTTCCAGGCGTTCCAGCTTGCGGTCCGCAGCTTTCTCCATTTCGCCCCATGATACGGCGGCGCTCCTGACATCGTTCTGTCAGTTGACTTGAGGAAATACGCTGCGCCGACGTGATGATATGAGTGAAATGAATAGAAGGCTTATCTTAGGCGCCCGTAGCGGCGCCTTGCCGGTATGTCCAACGCGGTGCCACAAGACGCGCAGAACTCCATGCGATCACCAACGGCGGCGCCGCATTTGGGACAGTGCTTCCCGGGCCGATCGGTCGTTGCGGCCTCAGGAATCCTGGCAGTTGCCAGACCTGCGACAACACCTGCGATGATGACTAGGTAGAGGCCCTCGCCAACAGAAGCCGTAAAGATGCTGTCGTTCTCGCCGGCGATCTCCGCGATGTTAATGGCATCGTAGATTCCCACTGCGGCGCAGCCGAAGCCGATAAGTGCAGCGACGACGATTGGCCACCGCGATTTCGCAACGGCGACCATTGCTCCGCCAACCACCGCCCCGATGAGTGTGATAGTCCCATCCCCAGCGGTGCCGGAGACCGAGAAGATGCCAACTCTGGCCCATGCAAGAAACGACCCGATCGCCACGCCAGCGAAGGCGAGTAATGCCACCACCTGTGGAGTGCTCATGCCGCGGTGAGTCATCATCCGAATTATCGGCAGCATCTTACACGCTGGCGAAGCACTTAAGGTTGAGCGGCAGTCGAGCCGGCAGGTCCTTTCGTTGAGGCTGATGAGTTGCCCAGGAGTTCCTCACGCTGTGTTGAAGCCAAATGCCGGAGACTAAGAGTGGAAGCTCCTCGCAGCGGAGTTTCTCGTAGAATGGCCGCCGGGGAGCAGCCTTTGAGCAATCGCACGGCGGTCTGGGTGGCGATATTCGCGGGCGTGATCGTGGCGGGCGCCGTCGTTTCCTACTTTCAAACCGCCGGCTCTGATTCGGACGGCGAGGCTGCTCCCGGCGTCACGGAGGCAGTGGCAACGCTGGTGGCCGTCGGCGACTGCCCCTGGGGCGAAGCGAGCTGCATCCTCGCCCAGGGCATCGAGCGCGCCCTCCAGACCGGCAACATTGATGCGGTGATGAAGTTCGGGGCGCCGCGTTTCTACATCTGCGCCGGTGGCAACCTGGGTCCCCTGCCTTTGTGCGAGGGGCTGGGGCCGGACGAGGGCAGGCGCGGTTACGCCCTCCGCCGCCGCTTCTCAGCAGAGACCGCGGTGAGCGAGGCGGCGGCGAAGCAGAGGCTCCAGAGCTTCGTCGGCTCCGTACGTTCCAACGCGCGCGACGAGGTGGGCTCGGGCGGCCTGCGCCTATACGCGTTCAGCTGCGATCGGTTGGCCGTCCGCGTTCAGCCGGTGTCCTGCGCCCACGTCGGCATCGTCCTCAGCGCCATCGTCGCCGACGGCCAGGACCTGCGCCGCGAAGTGCTGATCTTCTGGGCGGTCGGCGGCTTTGCCGGCCGCACGCTGCCCTTCACCGAGGTCTGGGACGGAGAGGTGCTGCCGGAG